>JBBSVB010000254.1:0-4202 GCA_038233875.1 Actinomycetales bacterium
CGACCAGGCCGCCACCGATGAGCGCGAGCAGCCAGGTCGGAAACCCCTGATCGTTGGACGATGCGGCTTCGGTCCCGGACGCGGGAGTGTCCGTCTCCGTGACAGCGGTCGGTTCGAGTGTCTCAGTGGGCAGTGCCTCGCACATCGCATCGAAGTCCGCGTTGCCGCCGTCGGTGATTTCGCAGTAGCGGGCCACAGCGTCGTCCCGGATTGCGCCGCTCTCCGTCATCGCGACGACCTGCTCGTCGGTCAGGTCCTCGGTCATCACACCCTCGAACGGGTCGACGGTGGCCTCGGTGGGCTCCGACGTTTCGGGCTCAATAGACGTCATGGCGACGCACCAATCCTCGTAGCCTGGGCCGCCACCTTCGGTGGTCGTGCAGTAGCGCTGCGCCGTCGCCGCGTCGATCCCGCCCGCGCAGGTCATCTCGTCGCAGCCCTCCACAAAAGCCACGACCTCCTGGTCCGTGCGGGCGTCGTCGGCCAGTGCGGGTGCAGCCGTGAGGGTGAGCGCCGCAAGCGCCGCGGCGAGTGCGGTGAGGATTCGGGTGGTCTTCATCGGGTTACCTCTTCGTGGTCGGATGCGGGGTGGTGGTCACCATCCGTGGTGTCCGGCTTCTCGCCTTCCTGCTCACCGGTGTGCGGCACGCGGAAGGAAACGACCACCCCGACCACGACGAGCGCGAGCAAGATCGAGACGGACCACGGCGTTCCGAAGCCCCAGTGGGTGACACCCCCAGCCCCAGCCACAACGAGGAGAAACGGCTGCCAGTCGGCCTTCGCCTGAGCGAGCACTGCCTTCGAGTCGACGCGCCGGAAGGCGGCGATGCGATCCGCTGTGGCCCATGCGAGCAGAGAGCCGATGGCGGTCGAGCCCAGAACTACCTCGCGGCCGAAGTAGTGGGTCGGGGCCGTGAACGCGGCCCATGTGCCGACAGCCAGCGCGGCAGGCAGTGCGGCCTGAGCGACCGCGCCGCGCCAGTCCGGAACAACCAACTTCCATGCCCACTTCGCGTACTTCTTCAGCCCGCGGGGTGCGGTCGCCGCCCGGGAGCGCCGAACCTTTCCATTACCCCACATGCCGACAAGGGCGAGCAAAAAGGCGAGGGCCGCGATGAGACCCGCGGTGACAAGTCGTCCCTTCGCAAGCGCCTCAGCGACCGGGTTCTCGCCGGACACCTTCTGCTGGATCGCGTCGAGCCACGACGTTTTCGTGTCGGGCGATGCGGCCGCGGATTCCTTCTTGTCGGCCTGCTTCTGCTTCCATTCGTCGATCTGCTTCTGGACGTCGACGATGACGTCGGGTGACTCTTCCGCCCCGGGCTGTGTCCTTTCGTCGTCGCCGGGGAACGTCGTGTCATCGGGCGGCAGCAGGTCCGACTGAAGGACCCAGCCGACCGCTCCGTCAACCTTGACGGGCAGCCAGCCCGACGTCGGAGAGATGCCGATGGGTGACGTCTCGCCAGCGACGATGGCGCCGATCTGCTCACCCGCTCCGGGCAGTGACCAGATCGCGACGTCGTGCGCCGGGGTGATGGTCGACGTCAACGAGTCGACCTCCACGCTCGGGACATCGGCCAGCGAGGTGGCGATGATCCAACCGAGAGTGCCCTCGATATTCACCGGCCGCCAGTCGCGCTCACCGGAGAGGAGGCCGCCCGCCTCGGTCACGACGAGGTCGTTGGTCGACAGCACCTGTCCCTCATCGACCTCGCCCAAGTCGGGCGACAGGTGCGTCGGAGAGGAGCGCAGCACGAGGTCACCAGCGGACAGAACGGCGGACACCCCGAGTCCGGGATCCGAGGGCGCGACGATCGCGGACTGCGTGAACTCGGCGGGGTCGAGTCGCTTCGGATCGACAGGCGAGGACATGTACGTGTCGGGGACGTAGCAGCCCTTCCCGTTGACGACCTCGATCCACCGGAACGTCTCGTCGCCACCGCCCATCGCACGGCCACGGTAGGTCGCCTTCGTGGACGGGTAGAGCGACCCGACGACAGGCTTCAGGCTCGATGTCTTCGAGAACGTGCCCATGTCGGGCTTCGCGAGACAGCCCTGATCGACGATCAGGTAGGCATGCTCGGTCGGGACCGGCTCGTCGGCTGCGGACGCCGGTGCGGCGAACGCGACGAGGGGAACAGCCAGAGCGAGAGTGAGCGCAAATCGCCACATCATGGTCACGCCTCCGGGTGCGAACCGATTGACGGATCGGATCGAAGTAGGGGTGCCGGTCGGCCGGGAGGCAGAGAGTGATCTCCCGGTCGACCAGCGGTTGGCCGCGGGCGCCACGACGGGGACCAGCCGTCGCTCGTTCGACGCAGCCGCCGGGGAGCACAGCCCGGCAGTCATGGCGTGGACGGCGGCGCGCATCACGACATCACCGCGTTGTGCAGGGCGGTAAGCACGTCGTCGACAAGCCCGTAGGACTTCTCGGCCTTCTGCTCCTTAGGACGGGGTGAGATCACGTCGATCAGGGGCGCCCCGGGCTCGGTGTCGAGCACGGAGGAGGCGAAGCCGCTTGGGGAGGTGACCACGATCCGGTAGCGCTCAGTCATCGTGTTGCCCACGATGCGACCGCTGGCGTCCACGTTCTCCAGCCGCACACGGTTGCCGTTGATGAGCGTGAGATCTGGGAGTTCCCGGATCTTCGAGCACTCGTCATCGAGGCAGGTGAGCCGCGTAGGGCGCGGCAGCATGTCGGCGAGCGTCTCGTACCGAATCGCCTTCCTGATGGCACCGACGTCCTGAGAGGTCGTCGAGGTCATCGACTCCCCCGCCGCATAGACGGGAAGGCCCCACTGGGTCATCGAAACGAGTGCTCCGACGAAGAGCGTCAGTGAGACGTAGAAGAAGTTGCGGTTCGCGTTCATGGTCCTGGTCCTTCGTGCTCGTGGTCTGTGCTCTCCGTGGTGTGCGGCGGGTTGCGGTTGCTGCTCAGTCACGGTGTAACTATTTGGCTACATCAGTATGCACGATGATGTATCGCTATGCAACTTTATGGCTACACTCGTCCCATGACGACTCCGAAGAGCCCCGAGGCGCACGGCACCGAGTGCACGTGTGGTGTCGACGTGCGCTCCTTCACTCGGCTCCTCGACACGGCCACGCTCGCCGCACACCTGGGTGTGCCCGTCGGTTCGTTAAAGGCGTACGTCGTCTACGCGCGGGCCACCGAAGGTCGCCCCGCCCCGTCATGGTTTGTGTCGCCCGACGTGGTTCTCGGCAAAGCGCTCTTGTGGGACATCACGACTGCGGAGCGGATGCGAGTCGCGCGGCAAGATGCAGTGTCATGAGGGAACTCAACGAGGGGCTCGGCCTGTCCGATGTCGACTGCGAGACGTGCCATCAGGCCGTCGCCAACACGACGCGCCGTGGCGAACTCCCCGACCTCTTCCCGGTGCTCGCTGGCTACGAGCCGCCACACCTCATGCTCAGCCCCAGCCTGCCGCTCTGCACGACCTGCTGGCTCAACGGCGACGACTGATTGGGCGTTAGCGCCTACCCACCCCAGGCCTTCTGCTCCGCGACGCGGACCGCATCCAAAACCTCATCGAGACGGCCTGCCCGGAGGAAGTCGATCGGCCGCCCGCCCAAGTACGAGTTGGGGCCACGAAGCCACGACACGGCGACAGCCGGCTCGAAGATCGTCAGCAACTTCTCGACGAGACCCGCGTCGATCTTGCCGACCTCGTCGAGATTCGCGTCGCTTCCGCTCATGCCCGCAGTCTCGCACCGGTGCCTTGTTGATGCCATCAGCCCATCCCGCCCTGTTCGATGTAGTCGAGAGCGTCGAGCAGCCCCTCGGTTTCGCCGAGTAGACACACGTCGATCGGCCGGGCTCCATCGAGGTGCGGCTCGGACCCCGTCAGCCACTCCTCAGCGACCTGCGGGGCCCAAATCTGGAGGATGCGCTCGCGAACGCGCGGCTCGATCTCGTCGAGGAGCGGAGTGCCGTCGCTGCCAGTCACGCAGCCGAGTCTTCCATCGCGCGGGGCAGGAGGGAACGTGCTCGACTCGGCCTTCTGATCCGGGACGGGGCATGCTCACCCTTCGACTGATCCTCCGAGACGTAGGGTTCGCCCGGCCCGCGATTCGCGGACACATCGAGACCACTCGACGCCGAGTCGCTGTAAGGCTGTGCCTTCCAACTGGTTCACCACGACGACGCCGAGGGTCCGCCACGGTATCGACGGGGCCGCGAA
>JBBSVB010000255.1:0-4181 GCA_038233875.1 Actinomycetales bacterium
CGGCTGGTCAATGAAGGACTTGGTGCTGATGGTCGTCCTCGGAGTGGTCTTCGGGTTCGCCTACTGGGCCCTAGTGCAGGCCTGGAACGGCCTGAGCATCTTGATGGGACCGGCCGGGGATCTGTCGCAACACCTTCTCTTCGGAGGGTGGCTGCTGGTGGCGCCGATCGCTTTGGCGATCATTCAGCGACCGTTCGCGGGGTTGATTGCCGAGGTCTTGGCCTCCGTGGTGGAGGTCGTTTTTCTCGGCTCCCCGGTGGGACCGACGCTCATCATCGCCGCCGCATTGCAGGGTGGCGGGAGTGAGTTGGCGTTCGCGCTGACGAGGTATCGGCGCTTCGGCTGGGCAGTGTTCGCGTTGTCCGGCCTGCTCGGGGCCACCTTGGTGTTCTTCTACTCAGCCTTCCGGTTTGGGTGGTACGGCCAGGACATCTTCGCCCTGCGCCTCGGCATACAGGCGCTGTCCGGGATCATCCTCGGCGGCCTGCTGGCAAAGGTCATCGTCGACGCTCTTGTGCGCACGGGAGTCCTCGATAACTTCGCGATCGGGCGCGAGTTGACCCGGCGATGAGTGATCTCGCCGCGGAACTCAAGGGCCGCAATGGAGCGCCGACTGGGAGTGTCGTCGACCTCGACACCGTCACCGTGACCCTTCCGCGGCGAGACGCGCCGGTGCTGAACGCCGTGTCGTTCCAGCTGGCACCCGGCGAGCAGGTTGTCGTTTTCGGTGCATCTGGTTCAGGCAAATCGACGCTGTTGCACGTCATCACCGGGGTGATTCCACACACCCTGACCGCGACGATCACCGGCAGCGTGAATGTCGCGGGGGAGGCCAGCGAGGACACATCGGTGGTGCAGCGCTCCCGGCACCTCGGGGTGCTCGCCCAAGACCCGTCCGCCGCCGTATGTCTACCCGACGTTGAGCAAGAGCTGGCGCTGCCGTTAGAAAACCACGGATGCGATCCGGGCAACATCGGGTCCCGCATCGAGGCCGCTCTGGTCCTCGTTGGCGCGAGCCACCTGCGGCACCGAGCGACCGCAGTCTTGTCTGGGGGTGAGTCTCAGCGGGTGGCGCTGGCCGCAGCCTTGGTCACCGAGCCGGAGGTGATGCTGCTCGACGAACCGACCTCGATGCTCGATCCAGCCGGAGTTGCTTCTGTGCGCGAGGCGTTGCGCACCGCCACGCAGGCGTACCGACCTGCGACCGTCTTGGTCGAGCACCGCCTCGATGAGTGGGCGGGTGCGGCCGGAGCCGCTGGCCTACCGGGACGAGCCTTAGTGCTGAGCGAAGACGCACGGGTCCTTGCCGATGGGCCAACCGAAGGGCTGCTGCGTGACTACGCCGCCGTGTTGCGTAAGGCCGGATGCTGGCTCCCTTTAGATGCTGAGCTGTATGCCGTCACGCAAGTCGCAGGTGGATTGCATGCCAAGGGGAACGAAGGTTTTCTCCGCGGCCTCGCCGGTGCGCCAGGATCTGAAAGGGTGCCTGGGGATGTGTTGCTCTCAACCGAAGGTCTGGCGGTGGGTCGTGCGATGACACCGGCCAAGAAGCGCCGACGCACACGAAGCGGCGCTGATCCTGGCGGCGACAGCAGGCTTTTGTCGGACGTCGATCTGAAGGTCCGAGCGGGCGAGGTGGTTGCGGTCCTCGGTGCCAACGGGATCGGGAAGTCCACGCTGCTCCTTACCCTGGCTAGGGTGGTGCCTCCGCTGGAAGGGACGGTGCAGGGAGCACGACCTGGGCTCGTTTTTCAGAACCCTGAGCACCAATTCGTCGCCACCACGGTGCGCGACGAGATCGGGCACGGGCTCCCGGCAGACACCAAAGGGTCAACGGTCGAGGCCCATCTTCGGCGGTTTCGACTCACCCACCTCGCCGATCAAAACCCGTTCCGGCTCTCCGGTGGCGAGAAGCGCAGGCTGAGCCTGGCCGCGATGCTGGCTCACCGGCGTCCCGTGCTGCTCGTCGACGAACCGACTTTGGGTCTAGATCGTCGCGATGCCATCGCTACCGCCGCAACGTTACGCGCGGTGGCGGACGAGGGCAGTGGCGTTGTGATGGTTAGCCACGACCTCCGCCTCGTCGCGACCGTTGCCGATCGAGTCGTCATACTCGCCGCGGGTGGGGTGCTGGCCGATGGGCCGACCGAAGAAGTGTTGGCCGACGTAGCCGTGCTCACTCAAGCGGGTCTCGTCCTGCCGCCCCTCGTTGAGTGGCTGGTGGAACACACGCCCGGATCAGTTCGTTCCGTGCTAAATCGTCTCGATAGCGCGGTGGCGCTGCCCCTCGATCCGCCGCCCAACTCGTGAGCGCCTTCACCGGCAGCATCGTCACCGACTCGGCCCTTGCCCGGCGCAACCCCACCCTCAAGTTGGCGCTTCTGACGGTCGTCTCGCTCGTCGCCATCTTCATCCTCGACCCGGTCACCCCGACCGTTTTGTATCTTCTCGCCCTGATCGCAGTGGCGGCTTCCGCGTGCGTGCCTCTACGCACACTCGCGGTGGCTCACGTGCCCTTCCTCGCGTTCGCGCTCGGAGTGTTCATCGTGAACGTGCTCTCGCGGCCGGGCACGATGCTGTGGCAAGGCGGGCCGGTGCGCATCACTGAAGAAGGCCTCAGCATCGGCGCCGCCCTGGCAGCCCGCACCCTGCTCATCGGAGTGCTGGCCATCGGGTTTCTGCTCTCAACCGATGGGGTCGCCTTGATGATGAGTTTGAATCAGGACGCCCGACTGAGTCCGCGAGTGACGTTTGCGATCCTCGCCGGATACCGGATGCTGCAGGAGATGCCCCGAGAGTGGGCGACGATCCGTCACGCTCATTCGATTCGGGTCGACCGAAGCGAGGGTATGCGGCCTCCGCGCGGGCCGCGGCACCTTGCGGGGGTGATCTTCACGCTGTTGGTGGTATCAATTCGCAAGGGCGAGCGCATGGCGCAAGCGTTGGAGTCCCGCGGGCTCGGCCTGCAACCGCGCACGACCTGGCGACCGATTGAGATCACCAGGACCGACTGGGCCTTCACCGCCGGGGTGCTTCTGGTCGTCGCCGCAGTGATCAGCGGCAGCGCCGCCCTAGCAATTTTGGAGGGACCGAGTGCGCTCTTCGGCTGACATGATGAAGGGGTTAGGCGCCCGCCGGTATGTCGTCCTCGTCTGGTTCCTCGAGCGTGGATGTAGCAGTGGGGGACGATACGTGCGAAATCGGCGGCTCCAGCACGTCTTGGGCTCGGATCCACTGGGTAAAGGCCGCAGCGGCACCGCTCGTTTGTGAGCCGTCATCGCGCCGTAAGAGGTAGTGGCTCTGGCGCATCTGAAGCAACGCGGGTAGCGCCATGGCGACCTTGCCTTCTCGCACGGCAGAGCGGGCGAAGCGCTCAGGCACGATCGTCCAGTAGCCGCTGCCCGGCAGCACCTCGATCGCTGAGATCGAAGTGTCCAGCGTCAGGACTGCTTCCGGCCGGTCCTCCCAGTCGCTTGTGGCAGACAACCTGCTCCATAGGTCGTCGAAGCCGAGCACCTGAATCCGGCCGTGCTCACGCAGATCGCTGGCCTTGGCGAAGGTGTGGCCGCTGCTCAGCAGCGCCGGATCGCAGATCACGACCGCTAAGTCGTCGTGAAGTTTGGTGGCGATGAAGCCCGGCCAGTTTCCGTTGCCTTGACGAATTTCGAGGTCGATCTCGTCGGGGGGCAGCGCGTCAGCCCAGACCGCGCTCAGAAGGCGCAACGAGATGTGTTCGAACGTGTCGTTGAAGTCGCGCAGCCGAGGCGCGAGCCATGAGGTGGCGTAGGAAACTTGAACCCGCAGCGTTAGTTGGGTCTTCTCAGAAGCACCAAATAGGCCGTTAGTTGCCGCGGACAACTCTTCGAAAATATCTCGGACTGCGGGGAGGTAGGCGTGGCCGAACTCGGTCAGTCGCAGGCTCCGAGGTAACCGTTCGAAAAGTTGGACCCCTAAGTGGGCCTCGAGGGTGCGCACGCGTTGGCTGATTGCCGAGGGGGAGAGGTGCAACTCCTCGGCGGCCAACGCAAAACTTCCACGTCGAGCGGCCGCTTCGTAGGCCTGCAGACCCAAGAGGGGCGGGATGGAAGCACTCATGCCGAGCCACACATTTCGGACCCCTTAGGTCAGGAAACTATCGTTTGATTGTTGCTCATTGACTGGGAAGACTACAACCAGCACCG
>JBBSVB010000256.1:0-4180 GCA_038233875.1 Actinomycetales bacterium
CAGGCCCCACGGGTTGAGGCGAGCCTCACCACTACGCAGCATCGAGTCGGCCAGCGCCTCCAGATCGCCCTTTGCGTCCTTGTCCAGGAGCGCACGGATCTCGAACGCGGACACGAAGCGCTCCGCCGGGATAGGACTGGCCGAGGTAGAGAAGGTGAAGACACCCCCGGGCGGCAAGTGGGGGCCACCCACCCGTACCTCGCCGTGTCCGGGGTTGGCGACCAGGTCCAGGACAGCAGTGCCGTCGCTCTCCGTCCGAGCGAGGCGGAAGCCGTTCGCGCAGAGTGTCTCCACGGTCGTCTCCGTGGTCACCTTGCGGTGGAAGTCGGTGGCGACCTGACGGACCCGACCAGACGCACGGTCGAGAGGCGAGTGGGCGAGGTCGGCACGGGCGCCACCAACCTCGTCGACCTGAGCGAGAAGGTCGGCCAGCAGGTACAGATCGGTGACCGAGACGACAGCGGGCTCGCTGTCGACGGTGCGTGTCCAGGAACCGCCGGTCGGGTGCGTCCGCTCACCAGAGGGAGCAACAATCGTCTGGTGCTTCGTAACCAGAAGTTCGGCATACGTGCCGTCCTGGCGGACTGCGGCGATGCGGGGGACGAGGCGCAGGATTTCGGTGGCCGCGGTCTCGTTGCGCTTCGACACCGTGGCGCACTCGGCAGAGTCGTCAGCGTCGACAGGGGACTCGGCCGGGACGGGCACGCGGATGAACCAGCGGCGTCCTCCGCCAGCGGTGTCCTCCATCCAGCCGCGGTCGAGCCGACGCAGGAGGTCACCCGCGCCCACGTGCTCGGCGGCCTCCCGCCACTCGGACTCAAACTCCGGGGTCATCGCGCGGCCCTCCAACTCAAGGGCAGTGAGCAGGTAGGTGGTGCCCTTGAACTCATGCAGCGAGCGGGCGTTACACACCACGGCGATGCCGTCGACGGACCCGGCACGCACCTTGGCCAGCGTCTTCGCGTCCGTCTCGTGGAGCGGGTCGTCGATGTAGCCCGAGGGCATGGCCGGTGCCTTGGCGCCCTTGGGATCCTGCGGGTTGAAGGTGCGGATCGGCACGACGTGGAACCCGCGCTCGATGAGGTCCTCGGTCGCGTCTGCGAGGTCATCGTGGAAGGTGCGTGTCTTCGTGCGGGTCTTGGTCTTACGCTCGGCCATCATCTTGGCCCTCTCTGCGAATCAGCGGTGGTCGGTTCTCAGACGCGATCAGTGGTGCGTCTGAGGAGTAGGTGGACGGCGACCACCGGGGCCTGCTCACGAAATCGGGGGGTTTCTGGGGTTTTCTGGGTTTTTTCTTGGTCGTTCCCGGAAGTTGGCAACTACGAAGTACAGAAGTGCATATGGGCCAGCGAGTAGAAAGAAACCCCCGAAACCCCAGAAACCCCCCTTATCGGACGGGTCAGTGGTCGGTAGGTGCCTGTGCCGACCGCAGCAGGGCAGCAACCGCCTGTGCCCACGCCAACCCACCAGCGCGCTGCGCAAGACCGCCGGTGCTCTCAGACGACACCGGGTCACCACTCACCCGTACGGTGCGCGACATGCCAGGCGCCAACCCGATCCCCCGCCCGGTCCCGCTCCGCGAGGTCGTGTCAGTGCCGATCCCGATGCGAGGGCGGAGCGCCGCGCGGCCTAGAGCACCCGTCAGGTGGCATGACCAAGAGTCCGGTCCACGGCGTCGGGCCCTTGGTGCTGGGTAGAGAAGTGGATCAGCCGCAGGCGCCCGACGCCGTGGTGACGACGGAGCCGTCGCTGGCGTAGACCGCATGCACAGTGGCGCCGCGCTGAACGCGCAATTCAGTGCACGTGAGCAGGGGCCTCCCACGACCGGCCACCGTCAGGGCATGACGAATCGACGCAGCCACCTCGCAAGCGCCCCGGAGCCGATCGACCCAGCGGCGCTACTCCTTGCGCGCTACCTGGAGATGGACGCCTTCGTCGCCTACGCGAACATCGACTCAAAGCCCGGACCGTATGAGACGGCGACGCGCTTCTTCGCGGACCTCGACGCGACCGAAAGTGCCTCTGACCTCCGGGAGTAAAGATCCTTGACCACCGGAGTCAACGATCTTGACCACGGCCGGGTCGGGGCAGGATGAGCCCATGTCACAACGACCGTCCGCCGTACTGGCTCGACACCGCGCGGAGGTGCTCGCACTCGCAGCGCAACACGGCGCCCACGACGTACGGGTGTTCGGATCAGTGGCCTGTGGTGACGACGAGTCTGGCTCCGACATCGACGTGCTGGTGCGCTGGGATCCCGGCACGGGCCTGATGACGGTGTCCGCACTCGCGCTTGAACTGGAAGACCTACTTGGCGTCCACGTCGACCTGGTGAGCGAGGCAGGGCTAGGTGAGCGACATGACGAGATCAGAGCGCAGGCGCGCCCCCTTCGGAAACGCCTCGCGACTACGTTGAGCGGCATGGAGTCGCTGGAGTCGGGCCGCTGGGGAATCGTGACCGAGTCGGGTCAACGCCTCGTTCTGGACCTGGAGGCGAACATGTGGACTGACGGCGACCAGGTAGGCCGGTTGGCCTACACGCGCACCGACCCAATGGAGAAGTCGTGGACGTCGGCTGTCGAGGTCGAGGTCGGCAAGGGGCTCTATGTCTTCACCGAGATGGACTCGCAGCCGGTGTGGTCGTCCAACTCGTCGGTGATTTCGGTGGAGCGCATCGAGGACTGACGGTGCGGCGCCGCGCCTACGAACGGGTCGGCGGCTCGGAGTCCGCGAGGATCTCGTCAAACAGTTCGGTGATCGTCCGACCAGACTCCTCGGCGATCGCCTTGACGGCGGCGTGTGTTTCCGCGTCGACCCGGCCGCGTACTGTGCGGGCAGGACCCCGTTCGGACGGCTTGGCCTTCAGTGCAAGTTCGTAGAGGCCTCTCAATCGCTCCGAGTCAGTGTCTCCGAGCCGTCGCAGCACGTCGGCGAAGAGCGGCTTGACGACATATGAGGTCGGCACGGTCTTCGCCATCACTGACCACCGACTATGAGCCCGAACGTGCCGCAACGCTTGTCGATCCAGCGCATGTGGGCCACGTCGAACCGTTGGCGCAACGCGCCCTCATCGCCGATCACGATGGTGTCGAGGGTGCCTGGCAGGTGGACGAGCCCACGCCGGGCGACTGCCCGGACCGTCAACTCTCCGTCGCGGATGTCGTGGCGGAGCGCGTCGAGGGTGGCGGCCGCAAGGAACGGTGTCATGACGGTGGTGGTGTCGGCCTTACTGCTTTGGGTGCTCATCGGGGGCTCCTCGCCTCGTGGGTGTCCTGTGCCTTGATTTGGTGTAGTATGATCGTACTACACCAAGGTCACCCGCCGAGACCAACGCCTGAGCAGTCGGACCGCCACACCGGCCACCCCTCAGACACCTATACAAGGAGTGACCACCATGAGCATCACCCAGACCGCCAAGACACGGGCCCGCGACGAGCGCGGCGAGGGCACCATCGGCGTCGTTGTCGGGGCCGCTATCGGCCTCGTGGTCCTCGCTGCCTTGCTGGCGTTCGTTGTCCAGTCGCAGTCGACGGCCAGTGCGACGACCGCCAATGCGAGGGAGCAGGCCCATATCGTCGAGGCATCCAACCGGGTCAGGACCTGGATCAACAACGCTACGAGCGTTGTGCTCGTCGAGCCGCACCGGCTTGTGACCGAGGAGGTGACCGGCACCGGCGCGACCTACCGCCGCGAGACTGTCATCGACGAGGCCGGGGACTTGCTCACCGCGATCACCCCGTTCCAGTCGAACGCCGTCCCCGTCAACGACCCGAACGCTGAGTTCGTGCCCGACCAGGTTCTTGCGAAGAACGTCGGCTACGACATCTCGGGGTTCGCTGGCACCGACGCGCTCGGCGCTCCGTCATATGGCACCGACACGGTCCTGGTCGAGATCACGGTCGCGGGCGTGCCGACGGCTGCGCGCGTCGGCTGACCCGAGATTGTCGGAGCCGTACGCCGCAATCGAGTTTCGCCCGACATGCGTGCGGTGTCGTGGCCATACTGAACAGGTGCCACGACACGAACTCATCGACGCCCTGACCGGGGAGTCGATCGGTCTCGCGACGACGGAGCAGGTTCGGCTCGCCGACAGGCTGACCATAAGGAAGTTGTACGTACAAACTGACGGGAAGCCGACGACCGAGTCGATGGAGGGGCCTAACAGGGAGGTACGTGTCGA
>JBBSVB010000257.1:0-4172 GCA_038233875.1 Actinomycetales bacterium
CGGGTGACCGGCGTGGCCCCGACCGTATGGCGTCACGACCACGCTGTGGGCGCGCGCACAGGCCGCGACTCGGGTCGGGCGTGGTGGCAGGCGTTCGATGCGATCGTGGTCGGCCCCGGCCCTGGAAGCCCGATGGTGGCCAGCGACATGGGGATCTCACGGCAAGCGTTGGCCCAGCGAGATGTCCCCGTCCTCGGTGTCTGCCTTGGTCATCAGGGCATCGCCTACGAGGCCGGTCGCGTGGTTGAGCCGATGGCCGCGCCGATGCACGGTCGTGTCTCGCTAGTGCGTCACGACGGGACCGGGCTGTTCTCGGGCATACCGTCCCTCTTCGAGGTGGTGCGCTACCACTCGCTCTCGGTGGATCTCGCCTCATCGGTGGGGGCCACCGCCGCCTCGCCGACGGGGTTGGTTGGATCGGCGTGGGCCACCGACGATGGTGCCTTGATGGCCGTGCAAGACCCGGCAGGTCTGCGGTGGGGCGTGCAGTTTCATCCAGAGTCGGTGCTGACCGAGCACGGCGATCGACTGGTCGCTAACTTCTTTGTCGAAGCGGGCATTGCCGTTCCTGAGCGCGAAGGGGGTGTGAGCGGTGGAGGCGCGAGAACCGAAAGCACCAAGGGCGAAGACGCGCAGTTAGACCTGGCGTTGTGTCAAACCGGGGAGGAAACGTCGGGCGGCGGCGTCGCGATGACCGTCTCGGCGCGCCGATTCCCGGGAGGCGTTGACGCGTGGGCGTTGCATGAGGCGATCGCCCAGCTGCGCGGCGATGAGCTGGACAGGGGTGGTGCCGGTGACGGGCCACACGAGTCGGTGTGGCTGGATTCCTCCGACCAGGTCGGCATTTCCGTCTTTGCGGACGCGACCGGACCGTCGGCATACACGCTGCAGCACCGGGTCGGATCCGGCAGCGACCTGTCCACGGGGGAACATCTACCCGGTTACCTCCTGGACAACCTGGACGCGCTGTCGGCCCGGATCAAGTGCACCGATGAAGCCGGGCTAGACCTTCCGTTCGACTTCCGTCCGGGCTTCCTCGGCTACTTCGGCTACGAGTTGAAGGCGGAGACGGGCGGGCTGGCTGCTCATCGCTCCTCGCGGCCGGACGCGTGGCTGATCTTTGCTGATCGGGCGGTGGTGATCGAGCACTCCACGCAGGTTGTGTATGCCGTGGCGTTGCACCCCGCGACCACCGCGGAAGCCCAAGAGCAGTGGTTCGCCGCAGTGGAGGCCGTGGTGGACAGGCTCCGCACCGACGAGACGGCGCTGACCACCCCTGCCCCAACCCCCGTGCTGCGTCGCGATGATGTGGTGTCTGAGTGCGGTCGGCATACACGGGAGGAGTATGAAGCGCTGATTACGCGCGCCCAAGAGTTGATCCGGGCGGGGGAGACCTACGAAGTCTGCTTGACCAACGAGGTCACCTGGCCGGACGATGTCGATGAGGTGCGGGCCTATGCGGCACTGCGCTCGATCAGCCCGGTGCCCCACGGGGCATGGCTGCGGTGCGGGTCGTTCTCGGTGCTGAGCGCCTCCCCGGAACGGTTCGTGTCGCTGTCGGCTGCCGGTCACGTGAAGGCCGAGCCGATCAAGGGCACGCGGGCCCGAGCCGATGATCCGACGATGGACTCGGCGGTCGCCATCGAGTTAGCGGCCGACGCCAAGGAGCGGGCAGAAAATTTGATGATCGTGGATCTGCTGCGCAACGACCTGCACCGGGTATGCCGAGCGGGCAGCGTCGAGGTCCCGGAGATGTTTGCCGTGCGCACGTGGTCAACGGTGCACCAGTTGGTGTCGACCATCACGGGGCAGGTGGCCGACGGTATGGGGCCGACGCACGTGTTGCGGGCGGCCTTCCCTGGGGGATCGATGACGGGGGCACCCAAGGTGCGCACCATGGAAATCATGGACGAACTTGAGGCGGGTCCGCGAGGGGTGTATTCCGGGGCGATCGGGTGGTTTGGCGTCAACGGAGCGATGGACACCTCGATAGTCATTCGCACCATCGTGATGGACGATGACGATCAACGGGCAGTCGTAATGCCAACGCGCACTGCCACATTCGGTATCGGCGGCGCCGTAACGGTGTTGTCCGCTCCGCACGACGAATACGTGGAGACCTTGATCAAGGCGCGCGGCGTCGCTTCAGCTCTGACCGCAGCACAGGTTGACGACGGAGATTCCATCCAAAAGCGGCAAAATATGTGACATCCATCACAAGTGTAAGCGGTTTCGGGGTTTTATAGCAGGAAATGTGGTTGAGTGTTCAACAACTTAGGAGGGTACAGTTCATATGACGTTTGAGCACATAGATTACGTCCAACGCGACTCTCTACTGTCGAGCCCGCCACACGGGAGCAAACCGTTTCCTCCAGGAAGTTGGATACTCGATCCGAGTGCGTCCGACTTGAGGATTACGACGCGCCTGTTTGGCTTCTACTCCGTAGGAATCACCCTGCGAATTCGGGAAGGGGTGGCCGAAGTAGATGAGCGAGGTTGCATGCAACGCATGAGCATGTCGCTGCTCGCCGGATCGGCCACGTCGGGCAATGCGCTGAGGGATCGGCACGTGCGGGGGCCGGGATATTTGGATGCCGAGAACTTCCCGATCATTGACTTCCACGGGACTGCCACCGGCGACAAGATTGATGGAGCAATGACGCTGAAGGGCCACCGTGTTCAACTTCGGTGCACGGCCACTGAGGCATCACTGATCGACGGCGAGCGGGCGGCGTTGGTGTCGTACGGAACCACAGACCGTCGTCATATTGGGCTCGACAACAAATCCATATGGTGCATCGGCCATGAATTCAGCGTCGAACTCCGCGGGATTGGGTTCCGCGCCTAGTCGGCTTGGTCCAGCCCCACGACGAAGACGTCGAGGGCATGACCGTAATTCCATACGAAGCGCAACATGGGCCCTTGTTCGGTTTCGGTTAATCCGCTGAGCGTCACCGAGGTGACGAGCATTGCTTTGGCCATCAGCACCAGGTCGCCGGGGGTTCGGGACGTGGCCAGCACGATGTCGCCGTTGCTGAAGGCGATGCGGGCCACCCTGTGCGCGGGCGCCGCGCGAATATCGCGAACCGGAACTTTACGACCAATGAGCTCGTGAGTTCGCACGTGCAGCATATGAATAAAGGCTGCAGACGATTCTGAATCGACAGCGGCAAAAATGTCGTTGAGCTCTTGATCTGGGGTAGGGGCTGCGGTGTCGTCCTTACGGCGCCGGGGGGCAAGACTGACCGCGACGACCAAGGCGACTGCAACCGCCATCAAGATCCACTCCACGGTCAAAGTGTGCGTGTACGGCCTGGGAATCTCCGGGGATCTCTGCGACAGCACCTCGGAATAGTGCACTGCGGCGCGGTGTACGCACTCCTATGAGCCCTTCCGCAGCAGCCGAACAGACCGAGCACGTTCGCCTCAACAACGGTGTCTTGATCCCGCAGGTGGGGTACGGCGTCTTCCAGATCCCGGACGACGAAACGCAGAAGGCTGTCGAAGGGGCCTTGGAAGCGGGCTACCGACACATCGACACCGCGGCGGCCTATCAAAACGAGGCCGGCGTGGGCGCTGCCATCAAGGCCAGTGGCCTTATCCGCGAAGACATCTTCGTGACCACCAAACTGCGCAACGGTGAGCAGGGCTACGAGGCCACCCTCAAAGCCTTCGACTCCAGTCGCAGCGAGTTGGGACTCGACGTCATCGACCTCTACCTCATTCACTGGCCGGTGCCGAGCCAAGACCTCTACCTCGAGACGTGGCGCGCGTTCGAGAAGTTGTATGCCGACAAGGCAGTGCGAGCCATCGGCATCTCCAACTTCTTGCCCGATCACGTCGCGCGGCTGCTGGAGCACGCCGAAGTCCCTCCCGCGGTCAACCAGTTCGAGGTGCACCCCAGCTATCAGCAGCCCGCGACGCAGGAAGCCAGCCGCGCCGCCGGAATCGCGGTCGAGGCCTATGCGCCCATTGGCCAAGCCAAGGACCTCGACCACGGGGCCGTGACACACGCAGCCGAGGCGCTCGACGTCACGCCCGGCCAAGTGGTGCTGCGCTGGCACATCCAGAACGGCACGATCGTCATACCCAAGTCCGTCACGCCTGCCCGGGTGAAGTCCAACCTGGACGTGTTCTCGTTTGCGTTGGATGATGCTCAGATGGCTTCGATC
>JBBSVB010000258.1:0-4112 GCA_038233875.1 Actinomycetales bacterium
TCCAGGTCTTGTTGGTGTAGACCGGGGTGCAACTGAAGTGGTAGGCGTCGAACTTGTAGATCGAGTAGAACATGAAGGCACCCAGGACCGGCACCCCAGGGCCGACCAGCGCCGCATACGCGCCCATGTCGGCAAGGAGTTCGACCTTGAGGCCCTTGACGATGCCGTCTTTGGTGGCCGACAGGGTGAGTTTTTGCCACTGGTCTCGGCCGTGGTGCCCGGAGACCAGCGACTCGCTGCGGGTCTCGGTCCACTTGCACGGCTTGCCGGTATGCCGAGCCGCCAGGAAGGTGATGATCTCCTCGGGAGTGACCTGCAGCTTGCCGCCAAATCCGCCGCCCACGTCGGGGGCGATGACGCGGATCTTCGACTCGGGCACGCCGAGGGTCAGCGCGAGCATGACCCGCAAGATGTGCGGTACCTGCGTGGCCGACCACATGGTGATCTGCTCGCTGGTGGGGTCGACGACGACGGAGCGAGGCTCCATAAACGCAGGTATGAGGCGCTGCTGGCGGTATTCGCGCTCGATCAGCACCTCGGCGTCGCGGATGCTGTCTTCGACGTCTTGGCCGGTGCCTGCTTCCTTGGAGTCGAACACCCACGTGGCTGCGCGGTTGGTGCCAAGGTCGGGGTGAGTCAGCACCTCATCGGCTGCGGCCTTCTTCAGGTCGAGCGCTGCCGGGAGGTCTTCGTAGTCGACGTCCACGAGCTCGGCGGCATCTCGGGCCGCTGCGTTCGTACGAGCGATGACCACGGCCACAATCTCGCCAGCGAAGGCGACGCGGTCGACCGCGATCGAGGGGTGGTTGGGCGTCTTTTGTTCGGTGGTGATGGGCCACGCCGTCGGCAGGCCACCCTGAATGTCCTTCACGTCCTCACCGGTCAGCACCGCGATCACCCCATTGGCCGCTTTGGCCTCCGTGGTGTTGATCGAGGTGATGGTGGCGTGCGCGAACGGACTGCGCACCATACTCAGGTGAAGCATTCCGGTCAGTTGAATGTTGTCGGTGAATTTGGTGCGGCCAGTGATCAACCGGTGGTCTTCCTTGCGGAGACGGGCCTTGCCGATCTCGGCCTCGGGTGCTTGGGTTTCCTGCTCAATCGTGGTCATAACTGCTGGGCTCCTGCCGCCTGCTGCACTGCTTTGACAATGTTTTGGTAACCCGTACAGCGGCAGAGGTTGCCCTCCATGCCTTGGCGGATCTCGTGCTCACTGGGGTCGGGATTCTCATTCAGCAGGTCGGTGGCCTGCATGATCATCCCGGGAGTGCAGTATCCGCACTGCAAGGCGTGGCATTCGTGGAAGGCCTGCTGGACCGGCGTGAGTTGACCGCCCTGGGCGATCCCCTCGATCGTGGTGACCTCGTGCCCATCGGCTTGGACCGCGAGCATGTTGCACGACTTCACGCTCCTTCCGTCGAGGTGGACGGTGCACGCTCCGCAGTTGCTGGTGTCACAACCGACGACGGTGCCTGTCTTCCCCACCTGCTCTCTCAGATAGTGCACTAACAGGGTGCGGGGCTCGACGTCGTCGGTGCAAGCCACCCCGTCGACGTTGACGGTGATGCGGGTCATTGATCCTCCAGGGCGAAGCAGGGAATGCAGATCTGCACGCTTCCGATCATGACGTGACTCAGGTCACATAGCAACGTTTAAATCCTGTGACCTTCCTGAGACTGAGTATCTCGCTGTGCGCCGTACACCGTCGGAAACCGTCCCTCGCCCTAGGAGCGCAGGCTCAATATCGGTGTGACTGAGGCCATCTCCCTTGAAGAGCAATGCCTGACTCGTGCTGGTCGCCAACGCGTAACTGAAACAGTCACCGAAGTTGGGGCCGGCAGGGTGCCCGCTTCCCTTTCCATTATCTCGGTATGCCTGTCTCGCGATGCGCGTTTGGCTCGGCGTCACCGCCGCGATCTCGACTCCCAGGTCCAACAAGAGATCGTCGAGCCGGCGACTCTGCATCCCAATTCGGGATGCAGTGCTGGTAATGTGTTGCCATGAGCACACAGATCGCGGTGAGATTGCCCGATGCGATGGTGGCCTTTCTCGATCAGGCTGTCGCCGTGGGTAGGGCGTCGAGTCGGGCCGAACTCGTCACTTCTGCTGTCGAGCGTGAGATGAGGCGACTCTTGGCCGAGCACGACGCCGACATACTCCGTCGTGATGGGCCCGACGACGACCTCGACCCGTTAGTGCATTGGTCTCTCACACACTTCACCTTTGAGGGCTAAGCCAGTGCGCGAGATCTGTTTGGCCAGACTGGACAAGACTCGACCTGCGGTCATTCTGACCCGCGAGGCCGCCAGATCAGCCATGACCAAGGTGACCATCGCTCCCCTGACAACAACCATCAAGGGCCTGTCCAGTGAGGTCAAGGTGGGTCCCAGCAATGGGCTTGACAGCGAGTGCGTCGTGGCGCTCGACAACGTGACTACCATTCCCGTCCCCTTGCTGGGTCGCACTGTGGGCTATCTCAACGCCACGCAGGAGGCGCAACTGGCTCGGTCCATGGTGATCGCTTACGACCTGGACCTGCCGCTGCTGAGTTCGTGAAAACTCGCGTGGACTCTCCCAAGACGAACCAGGATCGCCAGAGAAATACGATGCCGGAATGACCGACAGGACTGCGACCGCCTCGCTGCGGGTCGTGGTCGCGCATCTCATTTCAGAATAGGACCCTGATGGTCGTGATGATGGATCGGCCCGTCTGTGCGCGCGAGCGAGCGACCCTGGCCGCCCCACTTAGCAGCGATGATTTCAGCGGCGATGCTCACGGCCGTTTCCTCCGGGGTTCTCGCCCCAAGATCCAACCCGATCGGGCTCGACAGCCGAGATAGCTTGTCTGCGCCAAGGCCGGACTCCTGCAGACGGGCCAACCGGTCTTCGTGAGTGCGCCGTGATCCCATCGCCCCGATGTATGCGACCTCCAGCCCGGACAGCGCCAACTCCAGCACGGGCACGTCGAACTTCGGGTCGTGCGTCAGCACGCAGATCACCGTGCGCTCATCGATCCGATCCGCGGCGATCTCGCCTTGGAGGTATCGGTGCGGCCACTGGACGACCACCTCGTCTGCGGCAGCGAACCGGGCCTTGGTGGCAAAGACTGGCCGGGCATCGCAGACCGTCACGTGATAGCCCAAGAATGCACCTACCGTGGCGACGGCCGCGGCAAAGTCGATGGCACCGAAGACCAGCATCCGAGGCTTCGGCGCGTACGTGGCGACGAACACCCGCATCCCGACCCCTCGCCGCTCGCCGTCGGGGCCGTACTCCAACGTGCCAGTTCGCCCAGTCGCTAGCAACCCCCTGGCATCGTCGGTGACCGCATCGTGTGCCCGCGACGAACCCAGCGACCCCAGCGCCTCAACGGCGGCACCCTCGGGGCGCACCACCAGCCGCCGACCGACCCACGCCGAGTTTGGATGCTCGATCACCGTCGCCACCGCGACCGGCCGCCCCGCCTCGATGTCGTCCGCGACCTGCCCCAGCTCGTCGAACGACTCCGCCGAGACCCGTTCCACGAAGACGTCTAAGACTCCGCCGCATGTCAAGCCCACGGCATACGCGTCATCGTCACTGACGCCATACCGCTGCAACAACGGCACCCCATCGGCCAAAACCTGCTGACCCAGCTCATACACCGCGCCCTCTACGCACCCGCCAGACACCGAGCCCACCGCGGTCCCGTCCGGCCCGATCAACATCGAGGCACCGGCCGGTCGTGGCGCGGAACGCCACGTGTCCACCACCGTTGCCATCGCCACCCGCTCCCCGGCCCGCCACCACGCCAGCAGTTGCGGCAAGACCTCACGCATGGGCCACCACCTCCAGAACATCCTCGAACGTCGCCATCGAATGACCCGCCACGAAGTTATCGACGTGGGGCAACGCAGCCACTATGCCCGACTGCACTGGTGCATACCCAGGCCTCCCCCGATGGGGATTCACCCAGATCACCCGATGGGCCACCGCAGACAGCCGCCGCATCTGCTCTCCCAGAGCCTCGGGTTGTGCCCGTTCCCATCCGTCGCTGAACACCACCACCACTGCCCCGCGAGCCATGCCTCGTCGGCCCCAGCGATCCATGAATGCCCCCACGGCTTCGCCCA
>JBBSVB010000259.1:0-4109 GCA_038233875.1 Actinomycetales bacterium
AGCCTCGATCAGGATCTCCATGATCATCGAGGCCGCGCGCTGCTGGCTGACGGCCGGCTTCCACAGGACCGTGTTGCCCATCAAGGCTGGAGCTGTCGGTAGGTTTCCAGCAATCGCGGAGAAGTTGAAGGGGGTGATCGCGTAGACGAAGCCCTCCAGCGGGCGGTGCTCCATGCGGTTCCACACGCCAGGCGAGTTGGCCGGGGGCTGCTCCGAGAGAATCTCGCGGGCGAAGTGGACGTTGAATCGCCAGAAGTCGATGAGTTCACAGGCGGAGTCGATCTCGGCCTGGATGGCGGTCTTCGACTGGCCGAGCATGGTGGCGGCGTTGATACGTGCCCGCCACGGGCCAGAAATCAGCTCTGCTGCTTTGAGGAAGACCGCTGCCCGATCGTCAAAGCTGAGGTCGCGCCACGCGGGCGCAGCGGCCATCGCAGCGTCGATGGCCGCTGTGGTGTCGGCGCTGGTCGCGTTGCGCAGGGTGCCAAGAACCTTGGCGTGCGCGTGCGGCTGCACGACGTCGATTGCGTCGCCCTCGCCGGTGACCGATACCCCGTTGATCACGTGGGGAAGGTCAACCGGGTGAGCGGCGAGTTCGATGAGCGCCCGTTCAAGGGCGGCCCGCTCGTCGCTACCGGGGGCGTACTGCAGCACATCTTCGTTGACGGGCTGAGGAACCAGCGTCACTGCGTCCATATATGGTGATCTCCAAACTACTGAGGTGGTGAAAGAAGACGCACGACCTGCGCCATCTCGGAAATGTCGAACCATGAAAGATCAATGTGCTCGCCCGGAATTGACACAGGGCTTTGGCGGGGGGCATCGACACCGACGGCATCGACACCGACGGCATCGTCGCCCAGGTGAAGGCAGGCCACATCTGCGATGGTCAACGGATGATTCAGGGTGGCGCTGAACTCTTGCCCTGCGGTCGGGACCCCACTCGAGGAGTCGACGTCGACAGCCGCAATGACGATAGGGCCGGCGGCGTTGCGAGCATGTGCTGCGGCACGCTGCAGAGCGTGGAACTCCCAGAGCTCCGCGTCGCCATCGGGGTCGTCGTTGCGGATCGAGTCGTCAACCGCGAAGCCGACCAAGCCTGCGTCGAGGCACTTCTCGGTATGCAGTCGAACAACCTGGGCAGGCGTCAACGGGAAGTACATCCGGATTTCCGGCGACATCCTAGCGCTCCTTCGGGCGCTTCAACGCGCCTGCGGATAGCGACCAGACGGCACTCCCGCCCGGCATATGACCGCCATCCTTGCAGATCACGTCAGTTCTTGCCCCATCGAGGCCGACCCTTAACTCGTTGTCGATCCGCTCGCTTGCCCGTCACCGACTCGGCGAGAGTCACGATGGCCGACCGGGCCGGGCTGGACGGGCGGGTCTCACTCAACGTCTCGCCCGCCAAAAGGGCGGCATCCATGGCATCTCGATCTTCAGGAACGAAATGCAGACCGTGCACCCCGGCGAATCGCGCCATGACATCGCCAATTTGGGCCTTCGGATCTCGCCCGACTGCGCTCGCCCGCACACGGGTAACCACGATGGTGCACGGCGCTGACGTCAGTTCACGCAGATCGTTGACCGCGCGGACCAACCGTTGCAACCCGATCGGGTCGGCGGTGCCCACCAGGATCACCTGGTCCGCTGCCTCTAGGACCCGTAGCGTCACGCCGTTGCGCCGCGGAGCGAGGGTGTCAAAACTGATCTCCTCGTCTTGCTCCAGACAGAACGCCACGTCTACTACCGTCCAGCGGGCCAATGCGGCGGCCTGGGTCAGCACATCTGCGACAGCGTGCTCGCGCAACTCCGGCCATCGGTCGGGGCGAGGCAGACCGGTGAGCACCCGCAACTGGGGATGAACGTGTGGCGACAACCGGGCCAGTGCGTTGACGTCCAGCATGCCGCTGTCGGCGGCCCGAGCGGCAGCAGCCAGGCCCGGCGCTTCGTCCAGCACGGCCAGCATCTGCGCAACCGACGCACCGTAGGTGTCGGCATCGATAATCAGTGTCTCGTCCGTGCGTGCCAACTCTGCGGCGAGGTTGACCGCAATGGTGCTACGGCCCGGGGAGCCGGTAGGGCCCCACACCGCAATCAGTTGACCCTCTTGGACGGGCACATCATCGCCCGGCAGGTCCACCGGGGAGGGGGGCGTTGACGCGCCATCCGAACCGTCCAGGTACGCCGCGAACTCCGCGTCCAGGTCTGGGGCGACGACGTCATCAGTCTCGACCAGAGAGTCCGCGAGGCTGACTCCTGCAGTCGCCGTTTCGCCGACCAAACTCGCGATCACCTCGTGGACTTCTAGCTCAGGGGCGTCTGCACTGACGATGGCCGTCAGGCCCCAACGGCGCAACGTCCGCTCCCCTG
This sequence comes from Actinomycetales bacterium, assembly GCA_038233875.1. Classification (GTDB taxonomy): domain Bacteria; phylum Actinomycetota; class Actinomycetes; order Actinomycetales; family Dermatophilaceae; genus Ornithinicoccus. The sequence continues at coordinate 2,374 of JBBSVB010000259.1, forward strand.
CCTCGTCACCGGGTGGATACACCCCCAGCACCCGGATGCCTTGGTCGGTCAGGGTGGCAACAGTTGATCGATCGACCCCACGCAGATCCACCGAGATCGCGGCCACCTTCCCCACGCCCGCACCCGCGCAGCCCAACAATTCGCCCAGATCTGCACATCGGCGCGCAACGTGGAGATGCTCACTACTTCCAAGGTGGCCTGCGACCGCGCCTTCCCAGCGGTGGGTGATCGCGGTGAGTGCCGGCATACTCACGAGTTTGTCCCGGAGCCCGTCTGCCCCGGTGCTGGCACCAGCGTGATGCGGGCCTCTTGGTCCACGCTGGAAATCACGGGAGCTACTTGATCGGCGGGCACGATGAGGGCCACAGCCGTCCGTCCCACGCCTACCCCCAAACCGCCTCCGCTCGCGGGAATGGACGCCACGATGGCCTGCTCGAGCAGCAACTCGGGGTCCATATATTGCACCCCTGCTGGCTCCGGATCGCGCCTACTAACCCACACATCGACCACGGTGCCCACGGTCAACGCTGACGATGCGGCCGGGTCGACGGGCACGGAAACCGTCTTGTCTTTCGCCTGTCGCGCAGAGCCCAAGGCCAAAGCGGGCACGAGCTCACCCGCGTCAACGGCGCGGACGACATAGGTGCCAGGACCAATGGCTTGGCTCGCGTCAATGTAGGCACCCGCTGCGTCGCTGAGCTGCACAGACGTCGTCGATAGATCCGCTGCAGTCACTTCCTCACCCGGTAAGAGGGCCCGGTTCGCTGCGTAGACGGGACTGGTGTCATCCGCCCGAGCCAGTAGCCAGGACCCGGCCAAGACCGACACCAGCACGAGGAAGATGCCGATCAAGAGTCGGGCGTCCCGCCAAGAGGGTCGTTTCAGACGCCTGGCTTGTGACGTCGGCGGCTGCGACATGGATACTGACCTTTCACGATGTGGACTGACGGTGACTCCGTGACTGCACTCACGCAGCGCATCGCATCGCTGAGGCTGTCAGTATGTAAGAGGTCGACCGAGCACATCGACGTTATCCACAGGGCCGTCACGGAGGCACCGAAGAGACGTAAAATCTGGGTCAACATACAACCGCCGGGCTCGCCAGACACAACTCACTGTGACAGTCGGTGCGGCACCTATCGATAGAGGGCAGCGTGGAATCTCGATTTCTGACATTGACGGACGTCGCGGAGACGCTCAATGTGACGCTGGCGCAAACCAAGATCCTGGTCCGCACCGGCGATCTCGCTGCGATCAAAATTGGTGGCCGGGGGGCCTGGCGCGTCGAGCGGAGCGCGCTGGAGGACTACATCGCCAGGATGTATGACGAAACGAAGCAATTCATCGCTCGCGAGCACAGCAGCGCCGAGGCCTCACGCGACGAGGCTCACACCTGACGCGAATCACACTTGGCGCGAATCACACTTGGCGCGAATCACACTTGACGGAGGGCGCAGATCGCCCATAAGGGCACGGTGTGCACGGCTCGGACCTCGGCCGCCCGACGCGGCGCATCGTCTGGGTGGTCCGCTACGTCGATGTGGTCTTCACCGATGCGGTCGATGGTGCCTTGCACGGTCCCGCCCCCGGTGAGGTAGACGCGAACCATCGCGCGGTCCCGACCCAAGGCTCGAAGCGCCGATCGAATGCCGAATCTGCGTCGGGACGCACTCTCGCGCTGATCGGCGAACCCGCTCAGCCCGGTCAGGGATTGGATTGCGGCGGCCGGCAACAAG
>JBBSVB010000260.1:0-4082 GCA_038233875.1 Actinomycetales bacterium
AGGTCCACTGGGTTCGTTGTCGATGTCGTCCGGGCCGCCACCGGCACCAGGGATGGGCGGCCCACCTCCTCCGCCCGGCAGTGCAGGGCCACCGCCACCCCCGCCCAGTAGTGGCAACGCGCCACCTCCTCCTCCGCCCCCACGGATGTAGCCCCACCGAGGCCCGAAACGCTAGGCCGAGTCGGTTCCGAGGCTGCATCACCCCGGCAGCGGCTCCACAATCATTAGACCGCGTTATCCTCAGCACCATGTTCGATGCAGCAGGTATGCGGGTCATGCGGGCGATCGCCGACCACGGAAGCTACACCGCGGCGGCTGCGTCGCTGGGCTACACCCAGCCGGCGATTTCGCAAATGGTCCGACGCCTCGAGCAGCGCACAGGGACGGTGTTGGTCGAGCGCATGGGGCGGCACGTGCGCCTCACTCAGGCGGGCGAGGTGCTGGCGCGGCACGCGGTGCACGTCTTGTCGGCGCTCGACAATGCCGAGGCGGAGGTGGCCGCCATCGCCGGTATGCAGGCCGGCCGGGTGCGCTTGATGGCCTTCCCGTCGTCCTCGGCGACGCTGGTCCCTCGGGCGCTGGCCCAGGTGCGCCGCGAGCACCCCGGAGTGTCGATTCAATTCTCTGAAGGCGAGCCCGAAGCATCCTTGGCTGCGGTGCGCGAAGGGCGATGCGATCTCGCGGTGGCCTTTGCCTACGAGGGCACCGACGTCGGCCGAGGCGTAGACACCTTGCAGGGTCTTGACGTCATCGAGATGTTGACCGATCCGGTCTTGGTGGCGCTGCCTTCCGGGCACCCGTTGGCCGGTGCCGATGTGGTGTCTCTGCACGACCTCGCCGAGGAACCGTGGATCGCGGGATGCCCTCGATGTCGCGGGCACCTGCTCGCTTTGGCCGGGCAGGCAGGGTTCGCCCCCGATGTCGCCTTTGAGACCGAGGACTACGTCGCAGTGCTCGGGCTGGTGGCAGCCGGGCTGGGGGTGGCGTTGGTGCCGGCTCTAATTTTGCATTCGGTCTCTCACGACGACGTGGTGACCCGGGCCATCGACCCGGCGTCGGTGCGTTCGGTCCACGTAGTGACCACTCCGGATCTGCGGCGCGTGCCTGCGGTCAAGGCGACCATCGAGGCTCTGCAGCACAGCGCACGTGGGCTAAGCCAGTCGGCATACCAGGGGCAAGTCCGCTAACCGCGTCGACCCGGCTCACCTTTGGGTGACCACCGAGAGCTCGCCATTTCGACTCATCACCGCCACGCCACCGTCGAGGTCGGTCCTGCTCACCACCATTCCGGATTGGCGCAGCAGGGCTAGCGCGCTTGGCGTGGGGTGCCCGAAGGTGTTGTCCGCGCCGACGCTGATCAGGGCCAGCGAAGCACCAAGACCGGCGATGAGTTCGGCGTTCTGATCAGCTGAGCCGTGGTGGGCGACCTTGAGGATGTCGAACTTCTGCCCGCGCAACACCGAGCGTAGGCGCGATGTGGCCTCTGACTCGACGTCTCCAGTGGCCAGGATGCGGGTGCCGCCTGCGTGAATGTCGAGAACCACGCTCGCGTTGTTGGGCACCGATCCTCCGTAGACCCCTCGGTCCGCTTGCGGCCACACCACCGTTGCCTCCACATCGCCCCACGCGAGTTGGTCACCCGCAACCAGGGGGTATGCCGCGACACCGGCCTCCGCAAGCAACGCCAGCGTGCGGTCAGCCTCACCGGCAGGCTCACGCACCGGGCTGACGTAGGCCGCTGACACCGAGGCATTGTCGAGCACTCCAGCCAGTCCCCCGGTGTGATCGCGATGAAAGTGACTCAAAATGAGCGCGTCGACGTCTGTGATTCCGACGTCCTTTAGGCACACAGCGATCGGACCGGGCTCCGCGCCCACGTCGATCACGATGGCGGACTGCAGCCCGGTGCGCACCAGCACACCGTCGCCTTGGCCAACGTCGCATGCGAGCACAACCCAGTCGTCCGGCGGCGGCCAGGATGAGCCGATGGGCAACGGAAGCAGCACCGACGCCGCGAGCGCGCCCACACTCAACGACGCCCAGGGCTTTCGCGCCGCCAAGGCCCGCAACCACGGCCCAGTCGCAATGACAAGCACCGTCAGAATCGTCAGCAACCACGCTCCGACGGGTCCGTCGACCCACTCGAGTTGGCCCCATGACACGGTGTCGCAGGACCGCGCTACCCCGGCGATCCAGAGCGCTGGCAGTGCCCCAATCCAACCGAACGCCGTCCCCAGCGGCACCCACAGTGCCGCGCCCAACGCCGCCGATATCCCGGCGATCGTGGTCAGCGCCACCATGGGTGCTGCCAACAGGTTGGCCAGCACCGCGATAGTGGTGATGTTGCCTTGCAGGAGCACGATGACCGGCGCACACACCACTTGGGCGGCAAGCGGGATGGCTATTGCATCACCCACCAGAGCGGCGCGTCGAGGAAGGCGCCGAGCGATCGCGTCGCCCCAGGGTCGGGCGAACACCACCAGACCCAAGGTCGCCAGGGTGGACAGTGCGAAGCCGTAGGAGCGCGCCAAACCCGGGTCGATGCACAGCAAAAGCAGCACGGCACCGGCGAGCGCAGGAACGGTGGACGGGCGGCGCGACGCGCTGAGACCGGCCAGTCCAATGAGGCCCATCACGCTGGCCCGCAAGACACTTGGCTCTGGCCTGCACAGCAGCACAAAACCGCACAGGGCAATCACCGCCAAGGGTGCCCGCCAGCGCCTCGGCACGCCGATGAGCCGGCATACGACCACGACGGCCCCAAGCACGATCGCCACGTTGCTGCCGCTGACTGCCGACAGGTGACTCATGCCTGTATTTAGCATCGCTTCGGTGAGATCGGGTGGGGTCAGCGAGGTGTCACCGATCACCAACCCGGGGATCAGTCCCCGGGCGTCCGCGGGCAAGGGGTCAACGGCGGTCCGCAGTCGCTCGCGGACGACGTCAGTGGCGCGCAACAAGGTCGGTGGCGCGCGCTCCATAACGGGCGAGTTGTTCGGCGAGAAGACCGCCACGACGTCGCCGTAGAGTTCCACGTTTCCTTGCGCGTCCTTGGGCTGATCCAACCTCCCGGATGCACTGATGTGTGAGCGCCACGGCACGTCAGACCATTCCGCGCTGGCGAAGACCACAACGGGTGTGCTGGGAGTGCTCAATTCACCACGGGCTTCCAGGTCGTCGACACGCAGCGTGAACACCACCTGCACCTGATCGCCGCGGCCGCTCGACACCAGGAGCCGAGGTTGGGTCATCACCGTGCCCGTCAAGGTCACGACGGCGCGGTCGGCCGCCAAAGATTCAATGGGGCCTGCGCGGTCAATGGCCCGCTGCCCCAGCGCGCTGCCGCACACGGCCGCAAGTGCCACCCCCACCAGGGCCACCGTGCCCGCGAATCGAGAGGCACGCCCAGCCACCCGCGAATCGGTCCTTCGCTGCGAACACCGGGCGCAACCGATTCCGCCCCCGATGAGCAAAGCCCCACCCACCCCGACAGCCAGAGCCAGTCGGCTGCTGGGCCCACCCGACAGCCAAGCCACGACCGCCCAGGCGATCAGCGCCGGCAACATGAGCTGCAGGTCGAGGGCGGCGGGCTCCTTCACAGTCCCCGCCTCGGTGGCACCGAGCATGGACGTGCTCACGGCCCGCCGACGATCACCCGAGGTCGCAGTTTGTCCAGCGTCCGGGGGCCGATACCGCTGACCTCTAGAAGTTCGTCGATGGTGCTGAATCGGCCGTGTTCGGTGCGCCAGGTCAGGATCGATTCGGCCGTGACGGGACCAACACCAGGCAGAGTCTGCAGCGTGGCTGAGTCAGCAGTGTTCAGGTCGATCTGCGCGGACGCCGCCTCACCCGCACCTGTTCCATCGGGGGCAGTCGTCTCAGATATTGTCCCAGAAGCTGGCCCAGGGGTTGGGGCAGCGTCGACGACTTCGGCGGGCAACTCTTCCCCCTCGACGGGCACCCAGATGCGCTCAGCATCGACCACGACCCGGGCCAGGTTGATCCGGCTCAGATCCGCGTCCCCCGACAGCCCTCCGGCGGCTTTAACCACATCAGACACGCGCGACCCGGCTGGCACCCGC
>JBBSVB010000261.1:0-4079 GCA_038233875.1 Actinomycetales bacterium
AGATCTGCTGGTGCTGTTGATCTTGTCGGCCATCAGCGGTCTTGGGGCCGGCCTGGTGAACCCCGGCCAACAGGCCACCGTCGCCGACCTGGTCGGCTCGGAGCGCAGTGGGGGCACCGTGCTCGCGGCGTTCCAGATGGCCCAAGACTCGGGGGCCATCGTGGGGCCCATCCTGATCGGGCTGATTGCCGATGCCTTCGGTTTCGGGTGGGCCTTCGCGATCACCGGCCTAATCAGCCTGCTGGCGATCGGCCCGTGGCTGTCAGCGGACGAGACGCTGCAGCGCGATGGCGAATTCGAGGCTCACGATCGCTGAGGAGATTGACGTCCTCACTGGTAGGAAATCATGAAGGGGGTCGGCTCCTTGTCCATCGTCTGCTCCGGGGTCAGCATCGGGTCGTCTTCGTCGTAGAAGTTCTTCCAACCGAACGGCATACCCTCGCGGGCATTTGCGACCACGGACTGCCAGGTGCCGTCCTTGAGGTCAGGGCTGCCCTGTCCGTCCATGTGGATCAACACCTGCAACTCGTCTCGGCTCATGTCGATCTGGTCTTGGTCCTGCAGCATCGAGAGGCGGAACTGGTGCAGCACGACAAGTTTTTGCGGAAGCTTCTCTTCCTTGGTCAGATCAGCCAGCCACTCGAGGACCGTGTTCACCTCATCGGCCTCGACCTGACCGATCTGCTGCAGGGGCTTCTGTGTCGGTGTGAGACGCCACTCGGGGTCCAGTGCCAGCCCGACGTGCGGATACTTCAGCAGGTCTTCGTAGAGTTTGGCTTGATCCAGGAAGTTGGCTCGACCGGGCTGCAGGTCGAGCACCACGTAGACGCCCTCCTCGCCGGCCTTTTCGATCCAGGGCCGCAGATCCTCCACGCCGATCTCACCGGAGTAGTCGCCATCGGGGCCAGCCGAGGCCTGCGCGATGGTGGCGATGATCTCGAACGTCGGGACCACCGGCACGTCCGTCAGCGGCTCGAAGTCGGCGGCGACCTCTTTAGCGCGGGCGATGCTTGCGTCGAGATCCTGCTCGCCGAGCACGCCCAGACCGGGGGTGCCGGGGGTGCCGTAGAGGGCCACCATGAGGCGGTTCGGGAAGAGCGCCTGCCCTCCGCCGGGCAGTTGCACGCCCGTTTGAGCGACTTCGACGCGTCCCATTAGCGTGTCGGCGTCACCGAACGACGTGCCCACCGCCAGCACGGAGTCAGGCTTGGCGTCGGCCAAAGCGGTGATCGCCTCGGCGTCGTTGCGCAGGTCGCCACCCTCGACCGGTATGACGCTCGCTCCGGCGGCTGTGGCGCTGGCGGTCGCGGCCTTGCTGGGGTCTCCGCCGTCGGAGTCGACGAGCACCGCCAGGGTGGCGAGGCCAGCCGGGGGGCTGACGTCTTCTACGTCGTCGACGTCGGTCACTACGTCAACGTCCTCAACCTCCCCGAGAGCGCCTTCCGTTTCTTCACCGACCGCCAATACCTGCTCTGCGCCGAGTCGCTTGATCTCTTCCACCTGGGCTTCGTTGCCGGTATCGCTCGGCGCTGCGGTCGAGTTGGCCTGATCACCCGTCGCCTCGGCCGTGTCTGCGGTGCTCAGCGCGGTGTCGCCACCCGCGGTGCTCTCCACCATGTCGTCGGTGGCCGAGGATGGCTCGCTGAGCAAGAGCAACGGGACCCCAAGGGTTCGGGCGTCTTCGGACGCTTCGTCAATGCCCGCCGCGTCACCCGCCTTCGCTACGACCGCCGCAGGGGCACTGACGAAAAGGGCTTTGGACACATCGACGGACAAGGAGCCGCTCGTCTCGTCGCCGCCCCCAGCCACCGATACCGCGTCGGAAACGTCGTTGAGTTGCGCGGTCGACGCGCCATCCTCGGCCTTCGGTGCAGGACCGGAGCCCGTTTCTGAGCCGCTGTTTTGGCCTGAGCCGGAGTCATCGCTACACGCGGCAAGGGCAATGCTCAGGGTCAGAAGTGCAGCACTGACGCGGATGCCCCGCCTGGCCACAGCGCTCGATGGTGGACGGGCTGCACGCGACATGGTAGGTCTCTCTCCCCAGAGGTAAACGGACTAGCGCCAGGCTATCGCGCATGCTGTGCCCATGAAGCCTCGCGAATCGCCGACCGGAGGCCGCTGCGCGTGTGGCGGCGTGACCTATCGCTGCACCGGCCCGTTGCGGAATGTCGTGAACTGCCATTGCGATAGGTGCCGTCGAATCACCGGGCACTTCATGGCCGCCAGTGGCTGCGACACCAACGATCTTGCGATTGAAGACGCCGCGCTACGGTGGTACGAGGCAGCGCCGGGAGTGTTCTACGGCTTCTGCGGGACGTGTGGCTCCACGATGTTCTGGCGCGTCGATGCTCAGCCCACCTGGATGGCGATCGCCGCCGGGACGCTGGACCAGCCCAGCGGATTGCATACACAAGCCGCGTTGTGGACCCAGCAGGCGGCCGACTATCACCACCTTGACCCCAATGTGCCCAGTTTCGCGCGCGAGGCCGCCGCGCCGCAGTGAGTTAGGTCACCCGACTTGGTCAGTTGACCTAAACCTGGCAGGATTGAGCCTTCAATCGTTCACATCCCTCAGGAGTTTTAATCGTGACCCCCCGTCGTCGCTGGGCGGCTCTGGCAGTGCTTGTCCTGCCGGTGTTGCTCATCAGCGTTGATATGACCGTGCTCGGCTTTGCTATCCCAGCCTTGAGCTCAGACCTACAGCCCTCTGGTCCTCAGTTGCTGTGGATTATCGACATTTACTCGTTCTTGCTTGCCGGGCTCTTGGTCCTGATGGGCAATCTCGGTGACCGGATCGGGCGGCGCAAGCTGCTCATGATCGGTGCCACGGCCTTCGGCGTCGCATCGGTGATGGCGGCCTTCGCGACCTCGGCCGAAATGCTGATCGCTGCCCGTGCGCTGTTGGGCCTCGGTGGTGCCACGTTGATGCCTTCGACCCTGTCGTTGATCCGCACCGTCTTCCCCGACGACCGCGAACGTCGCAACGCCATTGCGGTCTGGGCGGCATCGTTTGCCGGTGGAGCGGCCCTGGGCCCCGTCCTCGGCGGTTTCCTTCTGGAGCACTTCTGGTGGGGCTCTGTGTTCTTGATCAACGCCCCCGTCATGGTGCTGCTGCTCGTCGGCGCCTTCTTCCTGCTGCCCGAGTCGCGCAACCCTGTGCCCGGGCCTTTCGATGTGGTGTCGGCCGGGCTCTCGATCGGTGGAATTCTGCCGCTGGTCTACGGACTCAAGGTCATCGGCACCGAGGGTGTCAGCCTTCTTGCGGTTGCCGGCCTCGTAGTCGGCGTGGCTTTGTTGTCGGCGTTCGTACGGCGTCAGCGCAGGCTCCCCGAGCCCCTACTGGACGTCACGCTCTTCGCCAACCGCATCTTCACCGTTGCCGTGCTGACCAATCTGCTGGCTACCTTCGCGCTGATCGGAGTGCTGTTCTTCCTCCCGCAGTACCTACAGATCGTGCTGGGACTGTCGCCCTTGACGGCCGGCCTGTGGATGATGCCGCTCGCGATCGGGACCATCACTGGGTCTTTGGCCGCACCGTCGTTGTCCAGGTTGGTGGGCCTGCGGGTGATCATCGGAGGCGGGATGCTTCTGTCCTCGGTCGGGTTTGCTACCGGCGCGATACTAGCGCCGACCGGCTCGCTGGGTGCCTTGATGGTGTGGACAGCCCTGGTCGGTCTGGGCGTCGGAATGGCCGAGAGTCTGACCAACGACGTCATCGTCGCCTCGGCCCCGCCCGAGCGCACGGGTGGGGCGGCCGCAATCTCGGAGACGGCCTACGAGTTCGGGGCTGCCATGGGCACCGCCGTGCTGGGGACCGTCGGGTTGCTGGTGTATCGCGCTGGCCTCGACCACGCCCCTGTCTCGGTGCCCGAGCGCACGGTTGAGGCCGGTGGCGAGACGCTCGGCGCACTGAGCTCTGCCGCTGCTGGACTGCCCGAAGAGGTTGCCAGCGCCTTCGTTGCAGTGGCCAACACGGCCTTCACCTCGGGGTTGTCTACGGTGCTTGCCGTCGCCGCCCTCGTTGCTGCCTACGCCGGAGCGCAAGCTCTTGTGGTGTTGCGCGACCCCCGTAAGGCTCC
>JBBSVB010000262.1:0-4068 GCA_038233875.1 Actinomycetales bacterium
CACGGGTTGCTGCCTTGTCCAGGCCCTGCAGAGCCCCGTAGTGACGCTCGTTGAGCCGCCACGAGCGACGCACGGGGATCCAGTGCCGACCAGCCACGTCGAGCGTGGCGTTGGCGGTGCTGATAGCTCTACGCAGCAGCGACGTGTGCAATACATCGGGCAGGACGTCTTCGTCGAGCAGCATCTGTCCACCCCGCAGCGCCTCCTCGCGGCCCTTGTCCGACAGGTCGACGTCGACCCACCCGGTGAAGAGGTTCTTGGCGTTCCATTGGCTCTCGCCGTGGCGCAGCAAGACCAGGGTGTAGGCAGATTCGTTGGCCGCAGAAGTCATGTGGGAAGTCTAGCCGGGGACCGTAACTGCTTCAGGTCCCTGCCTAGATCTGCATCCAAGGCATATTGCGACACATACTTTTGGTTATTGACACTCTCCCTCGCAACCCGTCACATTGAGAACCTTTACGGGGCACGGTCGGCCATTGGGGTTCGAGCGGCGCTGAAGGGGAAATGGAGAGCTTTGTGAAAACTAGACGGTGGAACCGCGCATTAGCGGGGTCAATAGCTATCTGTTCGTTGGTCGTCGCGCCTATGGTGGCCGCGGCCGCGACGAGCACGCCGGCCTCACCCTCCTCGAGCGTGGCGGCCGCTCGTGGCGATGTCACCTCCAAGGCCGAAGCCAAGCGCGTGGACCAAGTGCGCACACCGAAGCCTGAGACCTTTGACTGCTCGGCGTTATCGGGTGTCCCCAGCGAATGCGGGACCGTGAAACTGCCCTTGGACTACGACAAGCCCACGGGTGCTACTACCGACGTGGCCTATCTGCGAATCAAAGCCAAGGACCAGAAGAACAAGATCGGCACGCTCTTTCTCAACCCGGGGGGTCCGGGCGGTTCCGGAGTGCAAATCGCTGCGTTCGCTTCCGAATTTCTTTCCCCTGCCGTTCTGAAGAAGTTCGACATTGTCGGCGTGGACCCTCGGGGCACCAACTTCAGCGACAACGTGCGGTGCTTCAAAAACTTTGGGGATCAAGTCAACGCAACGGAGGGTCTCAACGTCGCCTTCCCGTTTACCAACAAAGAGACGCGTGCTTACAAGGTGTCCTCCAAGGCACTGGGACTAGCCTGTTCCAGCACGGGTAGGCCCCTGTCTGCGCATATGTCGACCGCCAATGTCGCCCGCGACATGGACGTTATGCGTCGTATGGTCGGCGACAAGAAACTGACGTATCTCGGATTCTCCTACGGCACCTACCTCGGCAACGTCTACGCGAACCTGTACCCCGATCGCGTTCGTGCCGTGGCGATCGATGGAGTGCTCGACCCTGTGGCCTGGGCCGGAACGCCCGCCACCGCGCGCACACCCGTGACCGCTCGGATCCGCTCTGGAGAAGGCGGAACCAAGGCCATGAGCGAGATCTTGCGTCTGTGCAAGAAGGCGGGCCCGGACTATTGCGACTTCGCGTCTAAGGGCGATCCCAAGAAGAACTACGACGAACTTGTGCGGTCGCTGAAGAAAGCCCCCCTGGTGATCACCGACCCGGACTTTCCGGAGTTCTCCTTCGAACTCGACTACGCAACGTTCGTCAGTTTCCTTCTGAGCGACTTGTACGCACCGTTTGCTCCGGAAATCGTCGACCTGGACTTGACCTTCATCTACGAGTTGAGCGAACCGCCGACGAAAGCCAACAAGACGACCCAGCAGGCAGCGCGCCAGCATTTCGCGGCTAAGTTCAAGACCGCCGAGGAAGACCGTAAGGCCGCCAAGGCGCGCACGGACAAAACGGCTAAGCAGATGGGCTTCGCCTTCCCGTACTACAACGACGGCGAGGCCTTCCAGACGGTCTTGTGCACGGACTCCGTTAACCCGAGGCTCGTGGGTGACTGGACAACGGCTGCCGATCGCGCAGCCAGCACTGGCACCGGGTTCGGTCGACTGTGGACCTGGGGCTCGGCCCCGTGTGCCTCGAGGTACTGGACGGTCAAGGACACCGACTCCTACCGAGGGCCGTTCACGGAGCGCACCGCTAACCCGGTGCTGGTCGTCGGCAACTACTGGGACCCGGCCACCAACTATGACGGCGCCGTGCGGGCCTCATCGTTGCTGCCCAACTCTCGTCTGTTGTCCAGCGGCAACTTCGGCCACACGGCATACGGAACGTCGAACTGTGTCACCTCAACGGTTGACACGTACCTCCTCACCGCCAAGGTGCCCGCCGCAGGCAAGACCTGCAAGAGCGACTTCGGAGTCTTCGACATCCCCCTCGTGGACGAGGAAACGCTGACGAAGAACAGCACTCAGTCGGAGCGGAAGGCGGAAGAGAAGAAGCAGGACGAAATCCTTCGTACCCTGCCTCCCGTCGTACCGCCGATCCAGGGAGCCACTCCCCGGTTCTAGCCGATAGGCAACACAAGGCGGGGCCGGTCAGTTCACTGACCGGCCCCGTCCTGTGCGTGCGAGGTTCCTCAGCCGTCGGGTGCGAGCAGGTGGCGAAAGGCCGTCAGGTTGGCGGTCGATTCTCCACGGGACGTTCTCCACGCCCATTCGGCTTTCATTGCCGACAAGAAGCCCAAGGCCAGCAACTCGTTGAACGGCTCGTCGCAGGCGATCAGCACCGCTCCGAGCATGGTGTCGAGCATGGAGGCACTGACCGTCTGGAGCGGAAAGTGCCCAACGAGGTAGACGTCACCACTGGTGTCGATGGCGTAACTCAGCCCAGGCAGCCTCAAGTTTTGGCGCAGCAAATAGGCATAGACGCCTTGGTGATTCTCATCCGGGTTACGCACGACGAACGCGCGCACCCGCAGACTCTTTCCGCGGATTACCAACGAGGCGACGGTCGCCAGTTTGTGCTCGCCCGGCAGCGTGACGACGGTCTGGCCGGGACGCGTGCCCTCCTCCCACGCGATATCGAGCCCATCGAGGTGGCCGCGCAGCAGTGCTGCGCTTACCGCGTTCTCAGACGGCGTCACGGGACCAGTGCCGAAGGTATGTCGCTCAGCGCTTGAGCGTGGTCGATGGACGACTTCGATGAGGGGGCCGCCCGCTGCGCACTGCCTTCGATGGCTGCGGCATAGACGTGCTGCAGCGCATCGACGGTGTGCTCCCAACTGAATCGCTGTGTATGCGTAGGGCCTCGCACCACCGAGCGGTCCCGCAGTTGAGGGTCACGGAGCATCGTCATTATGTGCTCGGCCCACACATGAGGATCGTGACCGTCCACCAAGGTGCCTGCGTCACCGACGGCTACCGGCAGGCCACCCACGCGGGCCGCCACCACCGGGGCACCACTGGCGAGAGCCTCGACCGCGACGAGGCCGAACGATTCGCTGTAGGAGGGGATCGCCACGATGCTGGCCGCCCGATACCACTGGGCCAACATTGGCCGCGAGACCGGAGGCACCAGGCGCACGACATCTTCGATGCCCAACTCGGCGGCCAGGTCGGTCAGCCAATTGGGCGCGTGCCGCCCGGAGCCAGATAAGCCCCCCAGCACCGCCACCACCATCCGAGTCCGCAACGACGGGTCCTGCTCGATCATCTGTGCTGCGGCGCGCAGCAACACGTCGGGGGCTTTGAGTCGCTGGATACGCCCGACGAACAGCAAGACCACTGAATCCTGAGCCAACCCGAGCTCGCGGCGGGCCGCTTCGTGATCGCCGGGGCTGAAGACGTCGAGGTCCACACCGGGGTTCACTACGGCCACTTTGGCCGGATCTGCGGCATACAACTCGATCAGGTGCTCGGCCTCTTGGTCCGTGTTGGCGATCAGCGTCGTGGCGGCCCGGACCACCTGCTCTTCACCGATCTCTCGGCCCATCGGTTCCTCGACGTCGCCAGCGGCGAGTTCGCGATTCTTGACCCGCGCCATGGTGTGCATGGTGTGGACCAGCGGCACATTCCACCGATCGGAGGCCAGCCAGCCGACCTGCCCGGAGAGCCAATAGTGGGAGTGCACCACGTCGTAGTAGCCGGGTTCGTGGCGGGCCTCGGTGCGCAGCACCCCGGCGGTGAACGCGCACAGCTGGGCGGGCAGCTCGACCTTGTCCAGGCCCTCGAACGGACCGGCGACCA
>JBBSVB010000263.1:0-4064 GCA_038233875.1 Actinomycetales bacterium
GGGTATGTCGCCAGTCCTGCCTACCTCGCTGCGCGTCGTCTGAAGCTGCCGATCGTGATCCACGAGCAGAACGCTCGACCGGGGTTGGCCAACCGACTGGGCGCGCGCATGACGCCCTACGTGGCAACGACGTTCGCCGCCACCGCCCTGCCCCACGCGCGGATGGTGGGTATGCCGCTGCGGCACGAGATCGCCACGTTGGACCGTCAGGCAGGGCGCGAGGCGGCCATGGCCCACTTCGGGTTGGACCCGGCACGTCGCACGCTGCTCGTTTTCGGCGGCTCTCTGGGCGCGCAGCGACTCAACGAAGCCTTCTCCGCTGTCGCATCGGACTTTGTGCGGGCCGGAGTGCAGGTGGTGCATCTGACCGGCGCAGGCAAAGACGTGGTCATCGACGCCGGGTCGGACGGCGGTGGTGCAGCCCGATACGTCACGCTCGCGTACACCGACCGGATGGACCTGGCCTACGCCGCTGCAGACCTCGCCGTGTGCCGCTCGGGAGCGGTGACCGTGTGCGAACTCGCCGCCGTGGGGCTGCCCGCCCTCTACGTGCCGCTGCCGATCGGAAATGGCGAACAGCGACTGAATGCAGCCGGGGTGGTCGAGGCAGGCGGGGGTCACTTGGTCTCTGATGCCGACGTCACTCCCTCATGGGTGAGGTCTACGGTGGTTCCCTTGATGAGCGACCCGGCAACGTTGGCCGGTATGGCAGCTGCGGCAGCGCTCGTAGGCGAGCGAGATGCCGATGAAGCGCTGGCTGATCTCGTGGAGGCGGCGTCGAGCCGATCATGACCTTGGCTAACTCCGGTGCCCGACCGGCCCGGTTCGACTTCCGCGAGCCTGTTCCTGATATATCGGCGTGGAAACACGTCCACTTCATAGCTATCGGCGGGTCCGGCGTCTCGGGTGTGGCGTTGCTGTTCCTCGAAGCCGGAATGACCGTTACCGGGTCGGACGCTAAAACGAGCCCGACCCTGGAATATCTGGCCAGCAGGGGAGCCGGCGTCAGCGTGGGCCACGACCCCGACCATCTGGGGAATGCAGACGCGGTGGTCATCTCCGGTGCGGTGACCGAGTCGAATCCGGAGTTAGCGGAGGCGCGAGCCCGTGGGCTGCCGATTTTGCACCGAGCTCAAGGGATCGCGGCCCTCATCCATGGTCGTGACGCCGTGGCGGTTGCGGGTGCCAACGGCAAGACGACCACGAGTGCCATGCTGGTCTCCGCGCTAGCCGAGGCCGAAATGGACACCGGGTTCATCATCGGCTCGCCGCTCGTTGACTATGGCACGAGTGCGTTTGCAGGCACCGGGCCGATAGTGATCGAAGCCGACGAAAGCGACGGTTCATTTCTCGCCTACCGGCCGCGGGTGGCAATCGTCACCAATGTCACCCCCGACCACCTGGACTTCTATGGCGACTTTGCGGCGGTTCAAGTCGCGTTCGACGAATTTGCCGCCACGCTCGGTGCTGACGGGCTGCTGGTGACTAACGCTGATGACCCTGGCTCGATAGCGTTGGCCGCCCATGCCCGAAACCGAGGTCAACGGGTGCTGACTTGGGGCGAGTCGGCAGACGCCGACCTGCGCATTCTGGAGATTGTCTCTGCTGGAGGGACCACCACATCTGCGCTTCGGTGGACTGCCGACGTGGGGGACCGGAGTAGTGGCGACACGCGAGAACTCGTTCTGCCCTTGCCTGGTCGGCACAACGTGCACAACGCCTGCGCGGCTCTGCTTGCCGCCACGGACGCTTTCAACGTATCGACAGCTCACGCGATCGCGGGGTTGTCTGCCTTCGGTGGAACCCGTCGACGCTTTGAGTTTGTTGCCAGCGTGAGCGGCATCGAGATCATTGACGATTACGCGCACAATGCCCCCAAGGTCGCTGCGGTCGTATCAGCAGGACGATCACTGGTGTCTGCCGAAGGTCGCCTCGTGGTCGCCTTTCAGCCCCATCTGTATTCGCGCACCCTCGCATTCGCCCAGGAATTTGCCGAAGGCTTGGCGGCGGCTGATGTGGTCGTCATGTTGGATGTCTTCGGAGCACGCGAGGCACCGGTTGCCGGGGTCAGCGGTCAATTGATTCTGGATGCTTTGGCCTCACAGACAGACCAACGTCCCGGTGGCGAGACCCCACGTGTCGTCGCGTATGCCCAGGATCGAGCGGGTGCCGCCGCTGTCGTCGCGGACCTCATCCGACCGGGTGACGTGCTGTTGACCGTGGGGGCCGGGGACATCACCACGTTGGGGTCTGAGGTTGTCGCTGTGCTGGAATCGCGCGATGGATAGCCGGTTTCTTCGCCGTCGCAAGGCCGGAGGTTCGGCGCGGCGCAAGGTGGCGCTCTGGACGTCGCTGGTGGCGACCCTGGTTGTGGCACTCGTGATCGTCGTGGGTTTTGCCCCCGTGTTTGTTGTGGAAGACGTCGAGGTGACCGGCGGGCCCGCGCCTGTTAGCGAACTCGCACGCACCAACGCGGACGCCCCCATGGGGAAGCCACTGGCTCGAATCAACACCTCCGAGATGGCGCAGCGCGTCAAGGCTGACAGGCGAGTCGAATTGGTCACGGTGAGGCGTGGATGGCCCTCGACCGTAAGCATCGCGTTGACGATGCGCACCCCTGCTGCCGTTTTGACGCAGCCCAATCAGGCGCTGAGACTCGTGGATGCCTCGGGCGTCGCCTATGAGGAAGTAACCAAGAAACCTCGCGGCCTGCCACAGATCTCGGCCCCCAGAGGCACGGTCGATGGTCGGTCCCTTGCGGGTGCCCTCGAGGCGGTGGCTTCGCTGGGGGAGTCGGTGAGCGCCACGGTGTCGAATATTAACCTCACTGCCGATGGTGACGTGCGATTCACGATCGGAAGCATCGATGTCGTGTGGGGGCGCCCTGATCAGATGCAACGCAAGGCTGCGGCAACGTTGGCCTTGTTAGCTCAAGAAACCATCGATCCCGACGGCGCCGAGTCGTTGACTATCGATATCACCGCACCGCAGACCCCGGTTGTGACTGGCCTGCCGCTGGCACCCAAGGAATAGGTAGCGGAAAGTACCTCTACCTTCACTTGAGGTTAAGCCTCATGGGCAGATTGAGGCTTGCCCCGTATGCTGGGCCGCGAAGTCCTTTTGGGTCGTCACCGATAGGGACTTTCTCAACGTCACTGGTCAATGTCAGCCGCACACCACATCTGAAAGGCGCATCGTGTCCGTAGCGCAGAACTATCTCGCCGTAATCAAAGTTGTCGGGATCGGCGGCGGCGGAGTCAACGCCATTAACCGAATGATCGAAGTCGGGCTCAAGGGCGTTGAGTTCATTGCGATCAACACGGATGCCCAAGCTTTGTTGATGAGCGATGCTGACGTGAAGCTCGATGTGGGGCGCGAGCTCACCCGAGGCCTGGGGGCCGGGGCTGACCCTGAGGTGGGGCGACGGGCCGCCGAAGACCACACAGAGGAGATCGAGGAAGCCCTGCGCGGTGCCGACATGGTGTTTGTCACCGCAGGCGAGGGCGGAGGGACTGGGACCGGTGGAGCGCCGGTGGTGGCGAAGATCGCCAAGCAGATAGGCGCGTTGACGATCGGTGTCGTGACGCGGCCGTTCACCTTCGAGGGCCGCCGACGAGCCAACCAGGCTGAGTCGGGGATCGGGTCGCTTCGCGAAGAGGTGGACACCCTCATCGTGATCCCTAACGACCGTCTGCTGTCGATTTCTGACCGCTCGGTCAGCATGCTCGATGCCTTCCGCAGCGCAGACCAGGTGCTGCTCTCCGGTGTCCAGGGGATCACCGACCTGATCACTACTCCCGGCCTCATCAACCTCGACTTCGCGGACGTCAAATCCGTCATGCAGGGCGCCGGATCGGCGCTGATGGGGATCGGCTCCGCGCGCGGTGAAGACCGCGCCGTGCAGGCGGCCGAGTTGGCTATCTCCTCGCCTCTGCTCGAAGCGAGCATCGAGGGTGCGCACGGCGTCCTGCTCTCAGTCCAGGGCGGATCCGACCTCGGCCTGTTCGAGATCAACGAAGCGGCACGGTTGGTGCAAGAGGCCGCTCACCCCGACGCCAACATCA
>JBBSVB010000264.1:0-4063 GCA_038233875.1 Actinomycetales bacterium
CCGGCGAGACGCGTGCCTACCCGTTGCGGGTCATGACATGGCACGAAATCGTCAACGACACGGTCGCCGGCGTGCCCCTCGCGGTCACCTACTGCCCGCTGTGCAACTCCGGAGTGGCTTTTGATCGCGACGTCAACGGCGAGGTCCTGACCTTTGGTACATCGGGGCTGCTGTTCCAGGACAACCTCGTGATGTACGACCGGCAGAGCGAAAGTCTGTGGCCACAGCTGACGGGGGAGGCGTCGATCGGCGTCCGCACGGGTGAGCAACTCGTCGCCATCCCGTTGGGCACCGTGCCGTGGAGCGAATTCCTTGCCGCCTACCCGGACTCGAAGGTGCTGTCCCAAGAGACCGGGTTCGACCGGCCGTACGGGAAAAACCCCTACGTGGGGTATGACGAAGCGGCCGGCGATCTGATCTTCGAACCGACCGATGAGCTCGATGCCCGGTTGCTGCCGAAAGAGCGGGTCATTGGGCTCAGCGGCGGCGACACTCACATCGCGGTGCTTCGTAGCGCCCTCGTAGGTGTCGACCCGCTGCAGATCGACGTCGGTGGTCAAGGTGTCGTGATGTGGCACGAACTGGGGCAGAACTCAGCCCTGGACGCCGACTCGATCACTGACGGCAAAGACGTGGGCACGGTCGGGGTTTTCGATTCACGACTCGATGGGGAGCAACTCACCTTCGAGCGTGTGGGAGACGCGGTCGTCGACACAAAGACGGCGAGCACCTGGAACGTTCTGGGGATCGCGACCTCCGGGGCGTTCGCCGGGAAACAACTTCAGACCGTCACTCACCTCGATACGTTTTGGTTTTCCTGGGTGCTCTTCAACCCGGACACGACGCTCGAAGGCAATTAGCTGAGCCCTCCGGCGTTAGAGAACGGTCAGCGGTAGTTGTTTGCGCAGTTCGATGTTGGCTAGCGGGTCGAGCACGCTGTGCTGCACGCAGGCCGGGACCAGCGCGCCCGTCTCCGGGTGAGCCATGGCGTAGGAGCACGCAGCTAATCGTTCTTGAGCTTCCACCATCGCCGGATCGGTCAGGGTTTCACCCCGCTGCATCGCCTCCCACGCTGGCTTGACGACGCTGGCGTCCATGAACGAGTGCATGACGAACGTGACCGACCGAACCCCATGGCGAAGCAGATTGAAAGGGCCCACCGAGGTCACGGTGCGAGCGGTCCACTGGGCGAAAGCGAGCAGCACCCTGGGATGTCGAGCCAGGACGCGGACGACCTTGATCGCCACTATCGGCTGCGGAGTCGCGCCCACGACGATGCCTGCCACGTGCCGCTGAAACGCGTCGCGCACCTCGAGATCGGCGGCCTTGGTGTCATCGAGAATGGGGTAGTAGTCCGAGCCCACATAGAAGCCGTAGGTCGTCCGGTTGCATCGTTCGTCGCCGTGCTGCAGCGCGCGATAGGGCAGCCGGGTGCCGACGCCTCGTTCGATCTCGGCCCAGACCCGGTCGCTGGTGACGGCGGTGTCGGCCCCGCGCCAGCGGCGTTCGTCACCCACTTGCGCGGCGGGCTGGAACGAAAAGAGGCCAAATCCCATTAGCCCGCAGTCGTGCACCACCCCGGCTATCTGGCCGACGTTGGCTGCGGTAACCGTCATGTTGTGGGCCAAAAAGGAGCGGACTCCGTGCTCTCGGCGAAGCCGGGCGAATCGAGCGACGAACTCAGTGCGGTAGGGGTTGAGGGCCGCCTCGTCACGGGGCCGGGCAGTGCCGCGCCGACCAAACATCATCATGTCGAAGTGACCGGCAAACGAGAGGCGATCAAAGCGCCGACGGCCGTCGGGACCCAGGGCGACGGCCTCCAGATAGTCGTAGTCGAAGTCGCCGTGCGACATACTCATCGGCTCCCGGCCGTGCTCACGCATGGTCTGCAAAGTCGCCGAGTGATCTTGGGCTGGGAGCAGCGTGACCTCACCGCCGATCAACTGGGCGTGGGCTCGGGGTCCGCGGAGCGTGCGCAGCAACCGCATCTGGTCGAGCACCGATTCGCGGGTATGCCGTCCGTCCACGCGCACCTGATTAGCGTCTCTGGAGTGATAACACGGGGTGTAGGCCAAATTGCACTTCGAGAAGACCCCGTGGGTTCCTTCGCAGCCGACGGCAACTCGGCCCAAAGTTTGCGCAGGGGTCTTGACGTGCGGGGGCAACTCGGCCCAACGACGTGCGAGGGCGCGGGCGGAATCGGGATGAAGGGGGCGGGTGGCGACCTCAGCTGTGCCCGCCCATTGTTTGAGCCGTGTGAGGACTCCTGCGCCGATCACCCTGTCGTCATTTGCCGGCCAGGCTCGTGCTGATGAGCATCTCAGACGTCAGAGTCCGGTGGACTGGACACTTATCGGCAATCACCAAGAGGGCCTGCTGTTGCTCGTCGGCCAGGGTCGGGTCAAGAGTGATGGTGCGATGGATGTGGTCCAGCATGCCGGACGTGGTGGCGCACTCCTCGCAGTCCCTGGCGTGCACTCTGTTGTGCTCCAAGGTCACCGACGAAGTCCCGACATCCCAGCCCTTGCGGCGGGCATACATCCGCATGGTCATAGACGTGCAGGCACCAAGGGCTCCGAGCAGCGCGTCGTATGGAGTGGGGCCTAGGTCGTCGCCCACGCCCGGGGGTTCGTCGATGACCCAGGTGTGGGAGCGGACAGCGGCGTTGTGGGTGAGCTTGGTGGCGTCGACTTCGGTGACGGTCACCATTTCCGGGCCGGACGCCGGCTCGCTGCTCGCGGTCGGGGGATTGCTTTCGGCTTTGTGAGTAGGGAAGAGACGGTGCGCCCAGGCCGCGATGATCGATGCGGCGAACTCGGCGTCGGCGCGTCGAGCCAACAGGTGGTCCACCCCGCTGAGAGCGACGAACGACTTCGGGTGTCGAGCTGCTTCGAAGATCTCGCGGGCGTTGTCGATGCCGACGGTGTCATCGGTGGGGGAGTGAAGGATCAGAAGGTCGCGGCCCAGATGGGCGATGCGCTCCTTCTGCGGTTGCGCGGCGATGTCGGTCAAGAACTGTCGACCCACAGTGAATGGTCGGCCGCCGATGTTGACGTTCAGATAGTCGGAGTCGCCGGCACCGTCGCCGTCGGCGCCTTCGATGAGGTGCGTGACGTGGTCGGGGCTGGCGGGTGCACCGATCGTGGCGACCGCTTTGACGCTGTCTACCTGCTCTGCCGCAGCAAGCACCGCTGCGCCCCCGAGGGAGTGCCCGACCAAAAGGCTTGGTGGCATACCAGCGTCGGCCATCCACCGGGCTGCCGCGACCAAGTCGTCGATGTTGCTGGTGAAGGAGGTATCGGCGAACGCTTTGCCCGATTCGCCGAGCCCGGTGAAGTCGAAGCGCAGCACGCCGATCCCACGTCCGGACAGCTCGAGGGCAATGCGCCTGGCCGCACGAGACTCGCTGCTGCAGGTGAAGCAGTGGGCGAAGAGGGCGTATCCGGCCACGTCGCCCATCGGCGCGTCCCAGCGTCCTCGTAAGTCGTTACCGTGAGAGCTGGGGAAGCAGATCTCGACGCTGTCACGCATGGGTGCGTTGGTGTCATCCATACGTGCATAACACGGCGACGGCGCGCGTCGCTTCCGCCTACTCGGTGAGAACGGTCGAGCACCGGGAGTGCTGGCCTAGACTGGCTCGGCGCCGCGACTCCCGCGCTGGGAGGCAGGCGCTTGCAGGGGCCAGTAGCTCAGCCGGTTAGAGCAGCGGACTCATAATCCGTCGGTCGTGGGTTCAAGCCCCACCTGGCCCACCGATGGACCCCTTAGCCGTCCGCCTTTTCAGAATCGGCCCGGAGTCTCAGTGTCACCGAGGGACCGGCGCATCAGATGTGTGGAGGCGGGGCCTGCGACACGTTGACCGTGGGTATGCCGACGCCAGAGCGAGCGATGACGGCCAGTGAAGGTTCGCGCCCTGGGTTGGACTCTCGGTGCACAGTGAACGCCGGGATCTCGACGTAGTCGCCCGCGTGGGCATCGACCCAGCCTTCGACGCCCTCGCACTCAAGGCGCAATACTCCGCGAACCACGTAGAGCATAGAGATGTTGGAATCGTGGTGATGCC
>JBBSVB010000265.1:0-4058 GCA_038233875.1 Actinomycetales bacterium
CCGGTCAGCGGGATGACGCGGGTGATGCCGCCGATCACGACGAAGCACTGCAGACCGATCGAGAAGGCCAGCCCGGCGGCGAGTAGTTTGCCGAATCCTTCGCGGGCACCGATCGCCATGCGCAGTCCGCGCTCGACCAGCAGTGCGTAGAGCAACACCATCGCGAAGAGCCCGATCATGCCGAGCTCCTCACCGAAACTAGCGACGATGTAGTCGCTGTTCGCGAAGTACGTTTCCTGCGGGTAACCCTCGCCCAGGCCGGTGCCGAAGAGGCCGCCATGCGCCATACCCATCAAGCCTTTGGCGACTTGGTCGCTCAGGCCGGGCGAGAAGGGGTCGAGCCACAGATCGACCCGCGTCTGCACGTGACCGAAGAGCAACCACGAAACGTAGGCCCCAACGCCAAACAGGGACAGGCCGATGATGATCCAGGAGAGGCGCTCCGTCGCGAGGTAGAGCATCGCCACGAAGAGGCCGAAGAACAGCAACGACGAGCCGAGGTCTTTCTGGGCGATCAAGATCAGCGCCGACAAACCCCAAGCGGCCAGTAGCGGCCCGAGGTCGCGCCCGCGCGGCAGTTGCAGGCCGAGCACTCGGGTGCCGACCAACGACAGCGCGTCGCGGGTTTGCACCAGATAACCGGCGAAGAAGACGGCCAGTGCGATCTTGGCGATCTCACCGGGCTGGAAGGTGAACCCGGCGACCTTGATCCACACACGCGAGCCGTTGACCTCGTGGCCGATGATCGGCAGCATGGGGAGCAGCAGCAGGGCAAACCCGGCGGCCATCGCCAGGTAGGTGTAGCGGCGCAAAATGCGGTGGTCGCGGATGATAAACAACACGACTGCGGCGAGGATGATCGCCAGCGCAGTCCACATCAACTGTCGGGTGGCCACACCCTCGGCCGCCTCCCGACCTTCCCCGATGTCGATGCGGTGGATCATGACCAAAACCAAGCCGTTGAGCAGGGTCGCAATGGGGAGCAGCAGCGGGTCGGCATACTGCGCCTTCCAGCGGATCACCAGGTGTAGCCCGAGGGTGATCGCCAAAAAGCCACCAGCCTGCGCCAACAGATTGGCCGGGATCGTGCCCGACGTGGCAAGCGCCACGTTGACGTAGGCCGTGACGACGATGCCCACCGCGAAAAGGAGTAGGAGAAGCTCGGTGAGGCGGCCGGTCGGGGGCCTCACATCGGTCACGATGCTGACGCTCACGGCTCGCACCCAGGCGGCAACACGGTTACTACCTGGCTGGGGTCCTGCATGGTGCCTTCGGGTAGCGGCAGGGTGCGCTCGCCTGAGGTCCCCAAGTTTTCGGGGATGACCGGAATGGGGGTGCAGTCGATGGTGATCAGGGACCGCAGTTGGTCCACGATCGACGCGGCATCGGCTTCGTCGTCGGCCGAAAGGGTGGCCACGACGCGCTCCTGGTAGTACGCAGGCAACTCGTCGACGACGACTTCGGTGATGGCCGTCGGCTCGGACAGCGTCCACGGCCCCAGGTCTTGGGCGACGCCCTTGAAGATCGTGACCTTGCCCTCGGCGACGCCAACAAAATACTGCTGTTGGCTCCACAGATAGGTGCCGTATCCCGCCGCAGCGATCACGGCGAGGGCGGCAACGGTGACCAACGCGCGCCGGACCCAGGTCCATACGCCAGGCCAAGTCTCTTCGGCGAGCAGGGGCGCTTCGGGCTGTTCGGGGGTATGCCGAGTCAGGGCTGCCGCTTTGGCGGCGGGGCTGTCCCCGGAGGAGTTGAGGAGCTCGACCCCGCGGCGCTCGCTAGCGGCACCTACGACCTGAGGGCCGGTGGTGCCGCCAGTCTCGACGACGTCGGCGATGACAACGGTGACATTGTCGCGTGTCGCCGCCTTCAGCGAGATGGCGATCAGTCGGTTGGCGACGTCCCCGGGGCTGCCTTCGCTGCGCAGGATCTCCGAGACCGTGTCTTCGGCGACGTAGTCGGTGACGCCGTCAGAGCAGAGCATCAGGCGGTCTCCGGCGCGCAATTCGCGCAGGCTCACATCGGGCTGATCGTCTGAGCGGCCGGTCAGCACTCGGGTCACCAAGGAGCGCTGCGGGTGGTGGACGGCCTCTTCTTTGGTGATGCGGCCCTCGTCGAGGAGTTGCTGCACGAAGGAGTGGTCTTTGGTGATCTGGGTGACGCGAGCGCCGCGCCGCAGGTACGCCCGGGAGTCCCCGATGTTGGCCACGGCCAGTTTGTTTCCCGAGCGCAGCATGGCGATGCAGGTGGTGCCCATGCCGCTCGCGTCGAGAGACTCGTGGCCCACCTCGGCGAGGCGATCGTTGGCTCCCAGGATGCTGTGCTTGAGCACGTCGACCATGTCGTCGGCCCCATCGGCTTCACCGTCGAGGTGCACCAACTCGCTGACCACCAATGAGCTGGCGACGTCCCCGGCGGCGTGCCCGCCCATGCCGTCACAAAGCACTAACAACTCGGGCCCGGCGTATGCCGAGTCCTCGTTGCGTGCTTTGGTGCCGAGGCCGATGTGGGACCGGGCGGCATATCTCAAGGCGATGGCCATCGGCGTCTACCGGCGCAACTCGATGATGGTCTGGCCGATGCGGATTTGGGCACCGAGGTCGAGCCGGGCACCGATGTCGATGCGTTGTTGGTTGACGTAGGTGCCGTTCGTGGAGTCCAGATCGTCGGCATACCAGGCGTCTTGACCTGGGTAGACACGCACATGCCGACCGGAGGCGAAGTCGTCGGTCAACACCAGGCTGCACTCGGGGTTGCGCCCGATCAGCACGCCGGACTCTTCCAGCGGCACGGTGGTGCCCCGCAGGGAACCGGCGACTACAGCCAGGTGGGTGGGCATCGATTTGGCTGAGCCCTTCGACTTGGGCGCTTTAGCTGCCTTGCCGTCTTTCTTGTTGCTGGTGGCGCGGCCGAGCACCCGGGTGCCGTATAGGTCTGAGCGCAGGGCCCCCACGATGGAGAAGACGAACGCCCACAGCAAGGCCAGCAGGCCCAAGCGGACGACGTTAAGGGTCAACTCACTCATTAGGTCTTGTCCAGGTGGAAGACGATCGAGGTGCTGCCCACGGTGATCCGATCGCCGTCGCCCAGTTGCTCGGTGCCAATCTGGTCACCGTTGAGGTAGGTTCCGTTAGTGGAGCCGGTGTCGCGGATCAAGACCTGTAGGTGCGGCCCGTCATGGCCGACTCGGATCTCCGCGTGGCGGCGGCTCACACCGGGGTCGTCGACCACGATGCCCGCTGATTCGTCACGGCCCAAGGTGGTGACGGCCGTCGATAGGGGGCGTCGCTCACCTTTGATCTCCAGCCACGGGGCGGGGCCGCGGGGGGTTTGTCGTGCGCGTCCGGGTGGCGACGTGGCCGGGAAGACGCGGGTGTGGCCCTCGTCGTCGGCCGGAGGCTGGGGCCGGTCGGGCCGAGGGTCTTGCCGCTGCTGCGGTGGGGTGCGCGGAGGCACCGGTTGGGGGCGCTTGCCCTCTGTGGAGGCCGGGATGACACGGAAAAGGCCGGTCTCGAGGTCTGCGCCGCTCGTCAGGCGCACCACCATCGGCCCTGGTGAAGTGTATCGCTGGGAGTCGGCGTGATCCTCGGCGGCGGCGACCAATTCGTTAGTCAAGGCGCTGCTGTATGAAGACAGGCGCTCGAAGTCGCTGTTCGCCAACTCGACGGTGAAGAGGTTGGGCACCATCGTGCGGCCCGGACCGAGCACGGCGGCCCGCTCGTCCATCGCCCCGCGGATGTGTGAGGCGATCTCGACCGGCTGCACCTCGGCTTTGAATACCTTGGCAAAGGGCGCTCTGACGGCGCGCTCAAGCTGCCGTTCAAGGGTCTCGAAGACTCCCATCGTCCACTCCTCTCAGTCGCAGTCGGCTTCACGGGCACTCAGTCCCCTCGCCGATGTTATCTGCCGGTGCTGGACTATCGGTGCACATCGCGTGGCGCTGACCACTGTATGTCTGTCGTCGGGGTGTGACGATGGCTGACCGCAGCCCGCTGCGTGTTAATCTTCTCCGGCACTCGCGCGAGTGGCGGAACGGCAGACGCGCTGGCTTCAGG
>JBBSVB010000266.1:0-4054 GCA_038233875.1 Actinomycetales bacterium
ATTTGCATCTTTGACGCACTGATGGCCCCATCGAAACTTCCGTGAGTTTCGATGGGGCCATCAGCATTAGGTGGGGGATTGTGTCGCTTGAGGGGATTGCGACTCATGAGGGGGCGGAGTCGCTGCCCGAAGGTGGCGGGCAAGGCACGCGGGGACATCGTCCATAGACACTTGAGCCAACTGGCCGTCGCGCTCGGCGCCGCGTTCGATCTCGGTCCACGTTCGGGGGGCGGCGACGGTTGGACGATCTCGACCTCGCAGCGACCAGGGGCAGATGGTCGTTTTGGCGGCCGTGTTTTGTGACCAGTCGAAGAAGACCTTGTTGGTCCGGGCGGCTTTGTTCATCTGCCACACCACCGCGTGAGGGTGGGCCTTTGCAAGGTGCTGCGCGAGAGATTTGGCGACGGCGGTAATCTCCGCTGCTTCACGATCACCCTCGAGGTGGGCATACAACTGCATGCCTTTGCTGCCGCTAGTGACCGGCATCAACGCTAATCCGGTGCCTTCGATCTGATCGCGGAGCATCAATGCGATCTGCGCACACTCCCTCAAACCGGTTCCTGGCCCGGGGTCGAGGTCGACCACGAGGCGGTCGGGGAGCTCGGCCTCGCCCGCGGCGGTGACGCGCCACTGCGGCACATGGAACTCTAATGATCCAAGGTTGGCAAGGTAGATCAGGTCAGCGAGGTCGCCGATGACGGGATAGGTGACACGAGAGTGCGAGCGTGACCCGCTCCCCGGCCCACCCAGAGTGACTGACGGCAGCCAATCGGGTGCTCCGCTGGGTAGATTTTTTTCGAAGAAGTGATCTCCACCCACGCCATGAGGCCAGCGCACCCGAGTAACGGGTCGATGGGATAAGTGAGCGAGTATGTGTTCGGAGACCGTGATGTAGTGCTGCAAGACATCGAGTTTGGTAGTGCCGGTCGCTGGATACATCACCTTGTCGAGGTTGCTGACGCGCAGTCGGCGGCCTGCGATCGTGAGGTGCCCGATGTCATCGGTCGGCATAGGGCACCTGCTTTGGGTCGAGGTCACTGCGCAGGCGCTGGTAGGACGGTTGGCGCAGTCGGGGCGAAGCGGTTACGCCCAGCGACGCCACGTCGACCACCAGGACGGGCTCGACCCACGTAGTGCCCCTCGCGTCGATGTCAGGGACGTCACCGGTGAAGGGGCTGTGCAGTCGGGCCAGCGGTGCCAGGGCCTGAGCCAACCGTGCGCCGGAGCGCCCCGCCAGCCCACTTCCGACGCGCCCCCGGAAGGCAAGGCCCCCGTCATGGGTGGACATCGGCGAGCCGACGAGGAGTGCCCCGAGGGCGGTGGAGCCCACCTGCGGTCTCCACCCACCAATGACGTACGAATCGCAGCCTCGGTGGGGAAACTTCAGCCAGTCCTTGCTGCGGGTGCCCGGTCGGTAGGGGGAGTCCAGCCTCTTGGACACGACCCCCTCCAGTCCCTGCTCGGCGCTGGCCGTCCACAGAGCCGGCCCGTCGGCATACGTCGTGGACAGCGAGCGCGCGGGGCCCGGTGACCAAATCGACTCCAGGGCCCGCCGTCGCGCCCTCAGCGGCAGGCTCGTGATGTCGAGCCCATCCAGGCGGAGCAAGTCGAAGACCATGAAGGTGGCGGGGCGCAGCGCGGCGTGGCGCGCGGCACGGGCCTGGCCTCTCTCATCGTTGCCGACGTGGACTCGATCAACGACCCGGGAAAACACGGGCACGCCGTTGAGCCAGGCGACCGCTTCGCCATCGAACAACGCGTCGGGGGCAACGTCGGCCAAGGCCGCGAACTCCGGAAAACCCGCCGTGACGTCTCGCTCGGAGCGGGTCACCAAGGTGACCTTTCCGTCGCGGACATCTGCGAGCAGGCGCACCCCATCCCACTTGATTTCGTGCTGCCACCCCGGCTCGTCGGGGACCGAAGACTCACGGCCAGGAGCACCCGGACTAGCGAGCATCGGTTTCATAGGTCCATATTGGGCCCATGCGAGCCATCTGGAAGGGAGCCGTGTCGTTCGGGTTGGTCAATGTGCCTGTCCGGCTCTACTCGGCCACCGAAAACCATGACCTGAGTTTTCACCAGGTCCGCGCCAGCGACGGATCGCGTGTGCGTTACAAACGCATCGCCCAAGCTGACGGTGAGGAGGTGGCCTATCGCGAGATCGCCAAGGGCTACGAAGCGGATGACGGCACCACGGTGATGTTGACCGACGCCGACCTGGCGACGCTACCCAATCGCAGCAGCAAAGAGATCGCAGTCGAGAGTTTTGTGCCGATCGCGCAGATCGACCCGATTCTTTTCGACAAGGCGTACTACATCGAGCCGGATGAGATGGGCGCCAAGGCTTACGGGTTGTTGCGCGAGGCGCTTCGCGAAACGGAGCGCGTCGCGGTGGTCACCGTCAGCGTGCGCACACGGATGACCATGGCCGTCTTGCGGGTGCTCGATGACGTCATCGTGTTGCAGACGCTGCTCTGGCCGGACGAGGTGCGTGACGCAACTGAGCTCAAGCACCTTGACAAGGTCAGCGAGCCCAAAGACTCCGAAGTCAAGATGGCCCATCTGCTGGTGGAGTCGATGGCGGGCGACTTCACCCCCGAAGAGCATGTCGACGATTACAAAGAAGCGGTCGAAGCCTTGGTCGCGGCGAAGATCGAGGGCGGGGAGACCACCACCGCACCCACCGACGACGATGAATCTGAGTCCGGCGAGGTCGTCGATCTCCTGGCCGCCTTGCAGCGCAGCGTGGACCGGGCCAAGAAGAGCCAGAGCAGCAAAGCGAGCGACGGGGCGGACGCTTCAGGCAGCGCTTCTCGCGGGAAGGCTGGTTGAGCGCCCCAGTTCCCGATGCGCCGCCGCTGCTCATCCCGGTCGGTCTGTTCCGGGAAGAATCGGCGCGTGATGCGGGGCTGATCGACGTTGCTGCGGCGGTGGAAGGGCAACGCGGCGGCAGCGACCCCACCTCGACGTGGCGGCTGAGCCTGTGGCGGTGCCATCAAGCGGGGTATGCCGACGCGCCCGTGAGTGTGGCCGTCACCTTTGTTGCCCAGTGGGTCTTGCAGTCGGTGGCGTGTGCCGTCATCGCCGTCGACCGCTGTGGGGGACATCTGGGCTCGCCCCTGTCTGTGCACATCGCCCCTGATTCCATCGCCTTCTACCCGAGGGCAGTGCTGATCGAGCCTGCCGCGCTGCTCTCGGGCCGAGTTGGTGACCCGCATTCGGCATACCGGAGCGCGGCGCTTGCCTTCATCGACACCTACCGCCCCGGTATGCCGATGAGCTCGCGGCAGCGTCACGGATTGGTGCACGACGTGTGGCAGACGGCCACCGTCAACGGTTGGGCACGCCGTCAATCGTGCTGCTTCTTGTATGCGCTGCCTGGCATGCGCGTTTGTGCCGGTTGTCCCCGCATCCCTGCTGCTTAGGCCCAGCACTTGCGCCGAGGGCGAACAGGGGCACCTGAGTCGGGTGATTGTGGAACAGTCCTTGATGCGCCCACGTTGAAACCAGCAACGACACGTACCATCGAGGTCCTCGCGACATCAGGAGAATCCATGTTCGAACGGTTTACTGACCGAGCACGCCGCGTTGTGGTGCTTGCGCAAGAAGAAGCGCGCATGCTCAATCACAACTACATCGGCACTGAGCACATCCTGCTGGGCCTAATCCACGAAGGGGAAGGCGTAGCTGCCAAAGCCCTGGAGTCTTTGGGCATCTCCCTGGACGCAGTCCGGGATCAGGTGCAGGAGATCATCGGCCAGGGGCAGCAGTCCCCGACGGGGCACATCCCTTTCACGCCGCGTGCCAAGAAGGTGCTGGAGCTCTCTCTGCGTGAGGGCCTGCAACTTGGCCACAACTACATCGGGACCGAGCACATCCTGCTCGGCCTCATCCGCGAAGGCGAGGGCGTGGCGGCCCAGGTGCTGGTCAAGTTGGGTGCCGACCTGAACAAAGTCCGCCAACAGGTCATCCAGTTGCTCTCCGGCTACCAAGGCAAAGAGACGGCGACCGCCGGGGTTGGCTCCGGTGGCCAAGAGGGCCAGCAGGCCGGCTC
>JBBSVB010000267.1:0-4039 GCA_038233875.1 Actinomycetales bacterium
CAGAGATGTTCCTGCACCTGCCGCACCAAACTGCACGGCTAGCGTCTCGCTCATCAGCAGGTTCTGGTGTGCCGTTGCGGCCTCCCATACCTCGTCGTCGCCGACCACAGTGAGACTGATCCGGTCGCTGACCTCGAGTTCGGCCTCACGGCGGGCCTGTTGCACCGCCCGCACCAAGTCACGCGCCAAGCCTTCGCGGGCCAGATCCTCAGTGACCTCAGTGTTGAGCACCACGAACCCGCCGCCGGGCAGAGTCGCCGTCGCTTGGTGGGCCTGCTCGCCACCGCCCACGACGGTTTCGAGAGTGAACTCGCCCTCTTCGAGCACCAGCCCACCGGAGGTCACGACACCATCAGCGTCCACCGACCAGTCGCCGGACTTGCTGCCCTTGATGGCGCGTTGCACCTCGCGGCCCAGTCGCGGACCGGCGGCACGAGCGTTGACGTTGAGGCGTTGCTCGACGCCGAACTCTGCGGCACCAGGATCGGTCAGGTCCAGCACGCGGACCTCACGCACATTGACTTCGTCTTGGATGACGTCGGCCAGATCGGCGACCCCCGCTGGCGAGGCAGTGACCACCGTCAGGCTGGCCAGCGGCAACCGCACACGCAGATTGTTGGTCTTGCGCAGCGCCGACGTCGTCGAGCACACGTCGCGGGCCACATCCATCGCGGCCACCATATGGGGGTCGGCCGGCAGGTCCTCGACCTCGGGCCAGTCGGCCAGGTGCACCGACTCGCCACCGGTGAGCCCTCGCCATACCTGCTCAGTCATCAGCGGCAGCAGCGGCGCCGCCACGCGGGAGGTCACCTCGAGCGCGGTGTAGAGCGTGTTGAACGCGGCAGCCGAATCTGCGGCATCTCCGGAGCCCCAGAAACGGGGACGGGAACGGCGGATGTACCAGTTGGTCAGCACGTCTACATAGGACCGGATGCTGACGCAGGCCGCGGCAATGTTGGACGCATCCAGCTGCGCCTGGACGTCCTCGACCAGGTCGCGGGTCTTGGCCAGCAGGTAGCGGTCCACACGGTGGGTCGAGGCGGTCGACCATTGCGCTTGGTATGCCGACTCCCCAGCCTCGTCTCCCGTTTCGTCACCGCTGGCCCCCTCGCCCACGGAGGCAGCATTGGCGTACAGGCCGAAGAAGTACCAGGCGTTCCACAGCGGCAGCAATACTTGGCGCACTTCGTCGCGGATGCCTTGCTCAGTCACGATCAAGTTGCCGCCACGCAGGATCGGCGACGACATCAGGAACCAGCGCATGGCGTCGGCGCCGTCGCGGTCGAACACTTCCCGCACGTCGGGGTAGTTGCCGAGCGACTTGGACATCTTTTGCCCGTCGCTGCCAAGGACGATCCCGTGGCTGATGCAGGTCGAGAAGGCAGGCCGGTCAAAGAGCGCCGTGGCCAGCACGTGCAGCGTGTAGAACCAGCCCCGCGTCTGCCCGATGTATTCGACGATGAAGTCCGCCGGGAAGTGGTGCTCGAACCACTCTGTGTTCTCGAAGGGATAGTGCACCTGGGCAAAGCTCATCGAGCCGGAGTCGAACCACACGTCCAGCACGTCCTCGACCCGGCGCATCGTGCTTTGACCGGTGGGGTCGTCGGGGTTGGGGCGGGTCAGGTCGTCGACAAACGGTCGGTGCAGGTCGGTCACCGTGACCCCGAAGTCCGCCTCCAACTCGGCAAACGAACCGTAGACGTCGATACGCGAGTAGGCCGGGTCATCGCTGCGCCATACCGGGATCGGGCTGCCCCAGAACCGGTTGCGTGAGATCGACCAGTCCCGGGCGTTGGACAGCCACTTGCCGAACTGCCCGTCTTTGATGTGCTCGGGGACCCAAGTGATGTCGTCGTTAAGCTCGACCATGCGGTCTTTGATCTGCGTAACGGCAACGAACCAGCTCGACACCGCCTTGTAGATCAAGGGTTTGCGGCAGCGCCAGCAGTGCGGATAGGAGTGGTCGTAGGTCTCGTGGCGCAGCAGCACCGTGCCTTCATTGACAGCACTGTCACCGCTCCTGCTTTCTCCTCGCGTCGCGGACTTGAGGTCGGCGATGATCGGCGCGTTGGCGTCGAAGACCAGCATCCCGGCATACGCATCGACGGGGGTTGTGAAACAGCCATCGGGGCCGACCGGCATGACCGGCTCGATGCCCTCACGGTCGGTCACCACCTTGTCTTCTTCACCAAATGCACCGGCGCTGTGGACCAGACCGGTGCCGTCGGTGGTGGTGACGAAGTCGGCCTCGAACACGCGATAGGCGTTCTCGTGGCCCGGGTAGTAGCCGAACGGTGGGGTGTAAGAACGACCGATCAGGTCGCTGCCCTTGAGCTCTTCGAGGACCTGTGGGTCTTCCCCCAACTCCCGGGAGTATGCCGATACTCGGGCGGCGGCGATGACGTACCGCTCAGTGCGGGTCGAGTCCCCCGGGACGGCACCCTCAACCACCACGTAGTCGATCTCGGGGTCCACCATGATCGCCAAGTTGGCCGGCAGGGTCCACGGGGTCGTCGTCCAGACCAACGCAAGCTCGCCGGTCTCCAAGCGCAGACCGACGGTGACGGCCGGGTCTTGACGGATCTGATAAACGTCGTCGTCCATCCGCAGCTCGTGATTGGACAGCGGGGTTTGGTCGTTCCAGCAGTAGGGCAGCACCCGGAAGCCTTCGTAGACCAGGCCCTTGTCGTAGAGCTCCTTGAACGCCCAGATCACCGACTCCATGTAGTCGGGGTTCAGCGTCTTGTAGTCGTTGTCGAAGTCGACCCAGCGCGCTTGGCGGGTGACGTAGTCCTGCCAATCGTCGGTGTACTTCAAGACCGACTCGCGACATTTGGCGTTGAACGCCTCGATGCCGATCTCGACTATTTCTTCTTTGGTCTTGATCCCGAGTTGGCTCATCGCCTCGAGCTCGGCGGGCAGACCGTGGGTGTCCCACCCGAACCGGCGCTCCACCCGGTGCCCCCGCATGCTCTGGTATCGCGGCACCACATCTTTGACGTATCCAGTCAGCAGGTGTCCATAGTGCGGCAGGCCATTCGCAAAGGGAGGGCCGTCGTAGAAGACAAACTCGTTGGCCCCGTTGTCGCCGGCGTCGCGCTGATCGATGCTCTTGAAGAACGTCGCGTGCTGCCCCCAATAGGCCAGCACCTCGCGCTCGAGCGCGGGGAAGTTCGGGGAGGCGGTCATGCCGTGTCCGGCCGTGTCAACCTTGGGGTACGTCATGGGATAAGGCTCCTGATGTGGTCTGGCGTACGTGCCACGAGGACGACGCATGCGCCGCGGTGCCACCTCGCTTGCCCGCATACCCATAATCACAAGCAGGTATGCCGACCACTCTTGCCCTAGACGCTTACGCCGCCCGATCGTCCGGTTCTACTTGCGCCTAGTGTGACGAGCCCAGCGCGTTCTTCCGGAGGCTCACCGGTGATCGCCGGATCAGTGCCTGTAGCCGCATACGATACCTTGCTTCGTCGCCCCATCCGCTCGCACTAAGGCCTGCGAAATGCGCGCCAGAGCGCGCAAACCGCCTGCCACTGTCTGGGGGTTCGTGACAAGCCCCGTGCGCTAGGAGCCTGCGCGCTCTCGGTGGTCACAACCGGGCCAGCAGCAGGGACGCCGCTTGCCCTCCTCCAACTCTTCTTGGGTCCGTCGTCTGCGGCGCAGGCGCGTCTTCTCCTGCTTGGCGTTCTCGACCCAACAGATGAACTCGTTGCGAGCCAGCGGCGTGATGTCGTTCCACGCGTCCAGCGCTGCCGCATTAGCCGCCAGTGCATCCCGCAGGTCCGGAGCCAACTCGTGGACCACACCTCCAGAGACCTTTTGCTCACTCATCTGGCCAGCGTAGGCCCCCGGGCACACCGAAGGGGCTGAAGCACCTTGCGGCGACTCCAGCCCCTCCAGATGTTGACCGTTGGAGAAACCCCGACGGACTCCTGATCAGTTAGATCAGATCTTGTCGGCGGGGACGTCCTTGTCCTGGTCGTCCTTGCCGAGTTCGTACAGCGCGCCGCTCTTGCGGTCGGCCAGGTATTCGTTC
>JBBSVB010000268.1:0-4029 GCA_038233875.1 Actinomycetales bacterium
CATCACGATCTTCGACCGAACTGGCCACAACGCCCACCAAGCCCCGGCACTGAAGTCGTCCTAGAGCGGCCATTGATGCGAGGTTAGGCTCCTCCCGTGTTCACCGATCTGATCAGAGACGCTCTCTTCACCAGCGCCTGGTTCGGGCTGATGACAGTTGTCTGGCTCGGCTGGGCGCAGGAAGACCCTCCGCAACGCTGGCGGCCTTGGCTAGGGGCAGGCTCCGCGCTGGGCGACTTTTTGCGAAGCCGCACATCGACCAGTTTGGCGGAGGCGCCGTCCTTGGTGGCTCGCCACTCCGTGAGCACGTCCGGCTTCGTCGGCGCGAGCACACAGTCGAGGCGGCGCAGGATCGTCATCGGCAAGACGACGTCGCCGTACTCCTTTGGTTTGTATGGGCTCCCAGCAGGTTGGCAATGGACCAAATGAAGTTGGCGTCAGGCTTGCTCGTCACCTGGACATCTTGCCTGATCCTCGCCGGGCCGATGGCCTAGTCAGACCGCCCTGTTTGATCGTCGCACGTGCTCTAGGGGTGGGAAATGAGAATTGCCTGTTGGGATGACAGCCCCGGCACCAGGCCTTCGCCGGACGCCGTCGGGAACTGGAAGCCTGTCCCAACTGCATCTCGGAGGCGATCCACTTCACCTCGCAACCCAACAATGACCAGCCCCTCAAGCGTGGATCCCTGCGCGCGAGCCAGATTGAGAGCTTCGCTCGCTAGGTCATCTGGGATCTCTAGGGCCACCTTCATGCCCCTCACCGTACAGACCCGCCGGCTCCCCCGAGGTTGCTTGCCCCTCTGTTGACCTAGTAGATCTCCAGGTATTGGGGGCCGGTCGGCGGCGGGAAGAGGACGTCAAGTTCGTCGCGATCCTCGGCGGTCAGCGACACATCGAGGGCGGCCGCGTTTTCGCGCACCCGGTCGACGTGGGACGCCTTGGGGATCGGCACCACCTGGTCGTGGCCCAACAGCCATGCCAACGCAACTTGACCGGCCGTGATGTCTCGGGCCTGCGCAAACTCTCGGAGGCCCTGGTGCTGCAGAAGATCAACACGATCAAACGGCGAGTAGGCCATCATCGCCATGCCCTTGCGCTGCATCCATGGCAGCAAGTCCCACTCGATGCCCCGCTGACTCAGATTGAACAACAGTTGGTTGACCTGGGTCTGATCGCCGCCGGGCACGGCGCAAAAGTCCTGCACCTCCCCCGAGCCCAAGTTGCTCACGCCGAACCGGCGAATCTTGCCATCAGCCACCAACTGCGAGAAGGCATCGACAGTCTCCTCGAAGGCCGTACCGCCGGCCCAGTGCAAAAGGTAGAGATCGAGGCGGTCGGTGCCCAGATTGCGCAGGCTGTTCTCGCATGCCTTGATCGTCTGAGCTCGGTTGGCTCCGGGCGTGACCTTACTGACCAGGTACACCTCGTCGCGACAGTCCGCGATGGCCTCGCCCACGAGCCGCTCTGAACGACCGCCGCCATACATCTCTGCCGTGTCGATCAACGTCAGACCGAGCCGCACTCCCTCACGGAGCGCTTCGATTTCCTGGGCGCGAGTCTTTTCGTTGTCGCCAATGAGCCAGGTGCCCTGGCCCAGCTTAGGCATCGTCGATCCGTCGGGGAGTGTGACCGTATCCATAGGCGGACACGCTAAGCCCGCAGCCCGGTGTACGCATCAAGGGGTCCGCCGGTCGCGCGTCTTCTCTATCGATCTCGGACTTCTCCCATCTGCCGCACCTACCGTGGCTCAATGTTCTCGTGGTGGCGGTGGGTCGTGGCAGCAGCCGTCGCCACACTCGTCGTAACCGTGCCCACGCTTGCCGGAACCCGCCCCGGCGCCGACCCCGACCTCACCCCGCCGCAGATCGTCGAGGCCATCATGAGTTCGGCGAGCACACCGCATACCGGATTGGTGGACTCCTCCGGCAGCGTGCAGGTCCCCGAGGCCAACACCTTTACGGCCATCTCAACCCTGTTCGGCGAGTCCAACCGCATCCGCGTCTTCTGGCGCGACGAGAGCATCTGGCGACTGGATCGGATCCGGGCGACCGGTGAGACCGA
Source organism: Actinomycetales bacterium (assembly GCA_038233875.1). Lineage (GTDB taxonomy): Bacteria > Actinomycetota > Actinomycetes > Actinomycetales > Dermatophilaceae > Ornithinicoccus. The sequence goes on from JBBSVB010000268.1 coordinate 2,061, forward strand.
CCTGTTCCGCACTCCCACCTCCACCACCAGCTGGGAGTACGAATCCGGCCGGGTCCGCATCAGTCTGCCCGCGCCGGTGCGGCTGCCCGACACTTCGGACGTCCTGCCGGACACCCTCGCCCGCCGAATCTTGCAAGGAGCCGAACCCGATGAGTTGGCGGCGCTGCCGGGCCAGCGCATTGCCGGCCGCAATGCGGGCGGGGTCCGCCTCAGCCCCTCGAGCGAACAATCGAGCGTCGATCGCGTCGACATCTGGGCCGATGTCGAGTCAGGCATTCCGCTGCGCGTGCAGGTGTATGCCGGCTCGTCCCGTCCCACGTTGACCACCAGTTACGAACGGCTCGACCTCAACGCCCCCCAGCCGCAGGCCCTCGACTTCGAGCCACCGCCCAACGCCAGAATCAGCTTCAACGAATTACCGGACCTGGCCAGTGAATCCAACGCGTTCGCTCCGTATGTGGCCCCGGACACCCTGGCGGGACTGCCGCTGCGGGAGGACCGGCCGGATCTAGCCACCGGCGCGGTCGGCGTCTACGGCCGCGGTCCGACGGCGCTGCTGTTTCTGCCACTGCGCGGAAACGCCGCCGCGCCGTTGCGTGAAGAGCTGGCCAAAACCCCCGGTTACGAACCGAGCGACACCGGCACCGCCGTCGATCTAGGCCCGATTTCGGTGCTGGTCACTCCAGCGCGATACCGCGGCAGCGGCTTCCTGCTACTCGGCACCGTGACCCCGCAAACGTTGGAGCGAGCCGCCACCGAGCTCGCCACGCTGGAACCGATAGATCAGGACAACCCTTGATTCGCACCCACGCCTTGACCAAACGATTCGGCGCCGCCACTGTGGTGAACGCAGTCGACCTTGGCGTCACAGAAGGCGACATCTACGGATTTCTCGGGGCCAACGGCTCTGGGAAAACCACGACCGTGCGAATGCTGCTCGGGTTGGTGTTGGCCACCAGCGGCGAGATCGAGGTGCTCGGCGAGTCGATGCCTCGCCGGGCTAGATCTGTGTTGCCCCAGGTCGGCGCCCTGGTGGAGGGACCGGCGGCCTACCCGCACCTGTCCGGTCGGACCAATCTCAGCCTTCTCGATGCTGCCTGCGGTGGCACAAAGCAGCGAGGTCGAAAGGCCAGGGTGGGCAACGTCCTCGAGCAGGTCGGGCTCGATCCGGGCGACCGTCGCGGTGTGCGGACCTACTCCTTAGGTATGCGGCAGCGGCTCGGGCTGGCCAATGCGTTCCTACGCCAGCCCCGACTCTTGATGCTGGACGAGCCCACGAATGGGCTAGATCCCCAAGGCATCCACGAGATCCGCGACCTCATCCTCAACCTCAACGCGGGCGGCACCACGGTGTTCCTGTCCAGCCACCTGTTGACTGAGGTCGAAAACCTCTGCACCCGGGTCGGCGTCCTCGACCGCGGGACCCTCGTGCTCCAGGATCAGATGGAGAACCTACGCGGACCCACCGGACGGACCGTTCTGCATACCCCGGATGTCGCGCTCGCCCTGGATCTGCTCAAGGATCGGGCCGTCGAGGTGGACGGGGATCGAATCGTCGTGTCCGAAGCCGACTCCGTTGGCCTGACCCGGCGGCTCGTCACCGCCGGGATCGGCGTTGCCGAAGTAGCGCCCGAGCGACGCACGCTCGAACAGGTCGTCTTGGCGGCCAGCGAAAAGGTGGCGTCATGATCCGCGTCGAGTTGATGAAAATGCTCCGCCGTCCCCGCACGTGGGTCGCGATCGCCATGCTGAACGCGCTGCCGACGTTGGTAGCCATCCTGGTCTCGCTCACCGACATCGCCCCGGCACCGGGTGAGGGCCCACCGTTTCTCTCGGCCGTATTGACCGACGCGACCCTGTTCCCGCTGGTCGCGTTGGGCATTGTGCTGCCACTCTTTTTGCCGATCGCCGTCGCGGTGGTCGGCGGCGAGGCCATCGCCGGCGAAGCCCAAAACGGCACCTTGCGTTA
>JBBSVB010000269.1:0-4020 GCA_038233875.1 Actinomycetales bacterium
ACATGCTCGACAGCGCGGGCATCACCTCGGTGCCGACGACTCTGGAGGAGGCGTGGACCTGGGAGGAGCTCGACGAGGTTGCCGCGACGCTGCGCGAGGCGCTCCCGGCGAGTAAGTATCCGTTCCACACGTCCTAGTCGGGGTCGATGAGCACAGTGATCACCGATCGCGAGCTGCGCATCCACGGCAGTGAGATCCTCAGCAGGCTCGATGAAGGCGAGTCCTTTGTCATCGCACGGCGCGGTTTTCCGGTGGGTGAATTGACCCCGCGCCGTCGGAGACATTTCATCACCGCAGAGAGCGCCGCATCTATGTTTTCCGCAGGGCCCCGAGCGTCGACAGCACACGGTTCCGACAAGATCTGGACGCCGTCGTTGACCAAAGAACGGCTTTATAGCCGTGCCGTGTGCCGGATTACCTGACTGGTGCCGAGTTGCAACTCGGCACCAGGATCGGAACTCGGCACACGACACAGCGAGGGCCAGCGGAGAGCGCGCGGACTAGAGGATGAAGCGGAACATGGGGCTGTCCGGAGGGATCTGCTCGACGTCCATGGACGACGAACGCATCCGGTCCATCAGCGGCCCCAAATCCGTTGGCGAGCCGAGCTCGATGCCCACCAGCGCCGGCCCTGTCTCCCGGTTGCTGCGCTTGGCGTATTCGAACAGCGCAATGTCGTCATCCGGCCCCAGCACCTCGTCCAAGAAGCGCCGCAGGGCCCCAGGCTCCTGCGGGAAGTTGACCAAAAAGTAGGGCTTGCGGCCTTCGTGCACCAGCGCGCGTTCCATCACCTCGGCATACCGGAGCACGTCGTTATTGCCGCCTGACAAGATGCACACGACCCGCTGACCTGGCTGTATACCGAGTTGCTCCAGAGCGGCCGACGCGAGCGCTCCCGCCGGCTCGGAGACGATGCCCTCGGTCTGGTAGAGCGCCAACATCTCGATGCAGATCCGACCCTCGGGCACGGTCACCATCTCGGCCCCCGCAGCCTTCACGAGTGGATAGTTGCTCTTCCCGACCCGTCGCACAGCAGCGCCATCAACAAATCCGTCGATCTCGGGAAGCATCACCGGCCCGCCCGCAGCCAACGCAGCCGTCATGCTCGCGGCCCCCGTGGGCTCAGCGCCCACAACTCGGACGTCGGGATAGTGAGCGTGCAGGTATGTCGAGGCACCGGCAAGCAGCCCGCCGCCACCGACCGGGACGACCACGACGTCAGGTGTCTCGGCCATGTCCTGCATGATTTCGCGGATCATGGTGCCCTGGCCGGCAATGGTCATGGGGTGATCAAAGGGCGGCACCAGAGTCATCCCTGCTTGGTCTGCATACAAAGCCGCGCTGGCCGCTGCCGCGTCGTAGGTGTCGCCGCCCAGCACCACCTCTACGAACGATCCGCCGATCGCGGCGACCCGATCGCGCTTTTGCCGAGGGGTGGTGCGTGGCAGATAGATCCGCGCCGAAACCCCCAGTTGAGCGCACGCGAACGCGACGCCTTGGGCGTGATTGCCGGCGCTGGCACAGACCACTCCGGCCCGCTGCTGGTCTTGCGTCAGCTGCGCGATGAAGTTGGTAGCCCCCCGACCCTTGTAGGAGCGAACCTGCTGCAGATCCTCACGCTTGAACCACACATGCGCGTCAAACTCCGAAGAGAGGCGCTCGCTGTAGGTCAACGGCGTCCGAATAATGCGACCCGCCAAACGGTCGGCGGCTGCATCAATGTCAGCGGCGTTCACCGAAAGCGTCTCTAAGGGCATTCGCAAAGCGTGCCATATGCAGGTAGTGCCCGGTCGCCTAGGAAAATGATGCGATAACATCAGATGCGTGCGCACCACCGTGAATTTAGACGAAGACGTTCTCTTGGCCGTTCAGGATCGAGCCAAACGGGAACGTCGGGCCGCTGGCGCGGTCCTTTCTGATCTCGCACGGCAAGCCCTGACCGCTGAGCCGCGCGAAGCGACTCAGAGTTCAGAGGGGGTTGCCGGATTCGTCCCCCTTCCGCATCGCGGCGGAGTCATCTCGAACTCCCTTGTTGACCAACTACGTGAGGACGAGGGTGTATGAGCCGAGCCTTGCTCGATGTCAACGTGCTGTTGGCTCTGCTCGACAGCGATCATGCGCATCACCTGATAGCCCAAGAGTGGCTCCGAGGCAACGTCGAGCAGGGGTGGGCGTCGTGCGCGATCACCCAGAACAGGTTTGTGCGGATAGTCAGTCAGCCGCGATACCCAAATGCGGTGTCGCCAAGCGCCGGAATGGCCCTGCTCAGAAATGCGTGTGACACCGAGTTTCATGAATTTTGGCCCTGCGACGTCAGCGTGCTCGATCTGTCAATCATCGACCCTTTACGGCTTCACGGAACGCGCCAGGTCACCGACGCGTACCTCCTGGCCCTAGCGGTGCACCACGACGGGGTCTTCGTGACGCTCGACCGTGCAGTCTCAGCGGCTGTTGTTCTTGGAGCGAAGGATCATCACATCGTGACGATCTAATCGGCGGCGGTGAAAAGCATGCGCGATCCGGTCAGCCGAAGAGGATGGCGGCCTCGTCGTAGCGGTGTCGCGGCACGGTCTTGAGTTCTTTGGTGGCCCGGTGCAGCGGAACGGTGCTGACGTCGATGCCCGACAGCGACACCATCGTGCCCCACTCGCTGTTCTTGACGGCGTCCACGGCCGCTGCCCCAAAACGAGTGGCCAACACGCGGTCGAACGACGTGGGCACGCCGCCGCGCTGCAGGTGGCCCAGCACCGTCGAGCGGGTCTCGATGCCGGTGCGCTCCTGAAGTTCAACGGCCAAGTGGTCGCCGATCCCACCGAGGCGCGGGCGACCAAAGGCATCAACCCCGCGCAGGGCGACAGCCTCGGTGCCGCCCTCAGGTACGAAGCCTTCAGCGACCACAACGACAGGAGCGCGTCCACGGTCGCGGGCCATCTCGACCCACCCGACGATCTGGTCCATCGTCACGTGGACCTCGGGGATCAAAATCGCGTGGGCGCCTGAGGCAAGTCCAGCGTGCAGCGCGATCCACCCGACGTGGCGGCCCATGACCTCGACGACCATGCAGCGGTGGTGGCTCTCGCCGGTGGTGCGCAGGCGGTCAATGGATTCGGTGGCAATGGACACCGACGTGTCGAAGCCGAAGGTGTAGTCCGTTGCCGACAGGTCGTTGTCGATCGTTTTGGGGACGCCGACGATTTTGATGCCGTCTTCGTGCAGCATCTTCGCCACGGTCAGCGTGCCTTCGCCGCCGATGGCGATCACGGCGTCCATGTTGTTGGCGGCCATGACCTCTTTGACCCGCGCGCTGCCACCGTGTTCAAACGGGCTGGTGCGCGAGGTCCCCAGGATGGTTCCGCCTTGTCGCGAAAGGCCGCGCACGTCATGGCGGGGGAGGTCAACAATGTCGTCTTCGACCAGGCCGCGCCATCCGTCCTTGATGCCGAGGAAGGTGTGGCCGTAGATCCGGTCGCCCTTCATGACGGCGCCGCGAATGACGGCGTTCAGTCCGGGGCAGTCGCCGCCGCTGGTCAGAAGTCCAATTCTCACGGGCTCTAGTTTGCTGCGTGTGGTGGTCTAGCGGAAATGGAGGGGCTAGGAACCGGCCCGATCCGCGCTGGGGTGCAGCGCTGGGATGCGGCGAGACACGGCATACGTCAGGCCCGCGGTGCTTGCGGTGACGAATGCGCCCCACATCAGATCGGCGGCCACGATGGAGGCGGGGAACCCCTCGATCACCGCAAGATTGGTCAGATCCCAGGTGGCATAGGCGACAAAACCCAACACCGCTCCGGGTACGAGGGCGCGCCGGGCTGAACCCGCCAGGACGGCCGGGGTGGTGGCGAAGTAGGTGATCCCCCCGATATAGATGGCGTAGAAAGCGATGGCGGCCACCATGTTGGGGCTCTCGGCCATCAGATCTCCCAACTCCGCCTCATACAACGGCAAAGCAATGATGGTGAGCCAGACAAAGTCCAGCGCCCCAAAGATGACTGCGGCCACCGCGTAGTGACCGATCCACAT
>JBBSVB010000270.1:0-4019 GCA_038233875.1 Actinomycetales bacterium
AGAACGTACGGGCCGTCAGACAGCCGTCTAGCCGGGTGTGAGCCCTGCCACGCCTGCCGCAAACCGGGCCAACTCCACGCACTCCCTGTCAGCGAGGTCGATCACGCGGTGGAACGCCCCCTCGGACCAGACCTCGTACTGGTCCTCGACGTCAGTCACGGCCCGGTCCAGTTCGTCCACGGACTGCGACTGGAGAAGCCGCGCTGCCGTGCCTATCCCCTCGAGGACGTGTGGCGTGTCCACGTGGATCGAGGGGATGCCGTGCCACGCTGCCTCGAGCGCGGACATCCCGTAGGTCTCGTATCGTGACGGGACCAAGAGGATCCGAGTCTCAGCCCACAGATCGCCCATGTCATCGGGGTGCAGGCGCGGCCAGATCTCCACGTTGGAGAGCCGCTCGGCCTTCTCCCAGAACAGCGGGTCGCCGTGCGTCGGGTGCGCGGGCGACTCCACGATGATGAACCGCTGGTCCGGACGGCGCTTCGCCAACTCCAGCACTCGGTCCGCACCCTTGTTCAGGAGAGACGAGGTTGTCGTCAGTGCATCGTGCGGGCCGTCCGGCATGATCGAGGGACTGCCGACTGGTGGATGTAGGAGCCAGCCCTTCGGGTCGTGCCACTCCTTGCGAGAGGCCTCCGTGTTGTAGAGGCGCACCGTGGCCGACGCCCACGCCCTCCGCAGATCTGCTCCGTAGCGAGGCGGCGCGTGGACCGCAAGGATGGACGGAAGTCGCATCCTCTTCGCTGCCCGGATCGTGTTCTGGGACAGCGTGGAGTGGCCGTAGAGGATGCTGGTGTCCACAGACTCTGCGTCCGCCATGATGCTCTGGAACGAAGAGCCACTCGACGGCATCACGAGGACCTCGTCCAGCCGGTAGCGGTCCACCGTCGTCGTGAACACGAGCGGCTCGGGCACGGCGCAGAGCGTGCGGTGTGTGGACATCTCCCCACCCATGGACCAGAGGGGCGGGTAGCCGTGGAGGAACGCGGTCAGGCTCATCGCAGCCGCTTCTTCCAGTCGCGGTCCTTGGTCCACTGGATGTAGGCCATCTGGTCGGCCCGCCGGATGTCCGCGTTGCGCCCGCCCTCGGCGTATGTGCTGTCGTGCAGGTGCTCGCCCTCCTGCCACGGGTGGAGATGCTGGATCTTCACCGGGACGTACACGAAGTTCCGCAGCCACCGGCCCACGTCTCTCGCCACGTTGTCCAGGAACAGGTGGCGGATGGTAGGTGGCGCGAGGTAGCCGAGACGCTGGTAGACCTCGATCTGCGTGACGTAGTGCGTCGGCAGGTCGGGCGCGTGCTTCTTCCGCAGGCCGTCATCACCGTAGGCCACGCCGAGATCAGTGCCGAGACCTGCGACCAGCCGGAGGTCCCACTCCGGTGTCTCTGGCAGCACGTCGTCACCGAACATCCCGACGTGCGACATTCCATCAGCGTCGGCGTGCGCGGCCAGTTCGTTGAGGGACGACGCGAACCCGGTGCGCTCCCCGTTGACGAGGGACACCTTGCCGTCGTACCCACACTCGTCGAGGACGTCGAGGTACTCCTGGAACGCGGGGTCGTCGTCGTCCAGCCGGACGTACAGGTGCCAGTCGGCGGCGGTGCGTCCGGTCGCCTGGATGAATCGATCGAGGTTCTCCGGTCGCCCCCGCGTGGGGAGCAGGATGCCCAACGTCACGAGACCTCGACCTCCTGGTTCGTGACCTTGACGTAGGTGTCGAGGAAGGCGATCTTCTTCTCCCGGCTGTAGGTCACCTCGTAGTACCGACCGTCGGGCACGTCCGTGGAGCAGAGAGCCTTCCACGAACCGAGCACGTACGCGAACCAGACGACGTAGACGTTCCCATCGGTGTTCCGCTGGACGATCTCCTTGGCGAGGTCGGGGAACGACTGTCCCTCATCGTCGACAGAGAACGGGATCCCCTTCAGGTTGTCCGCCATGCGCTTACTCCTTCTCGTAGTGTGACTTGTCCGGGAACAGATACCGAAGCACAGGCTCCACGGTTGAACGGAATGTGTCGTCCCCCGAGGACAGCCATGCACCCTCGGGGAACGGGCCGCTCTTCTTCATGATCTTGGGGTCCGGGTGCTCGACCGAGTTGCCGATCCACACCCCGTAGAGAGTCCGCAGGTGGATCGCGTCGGTGCGGGCTTCCTTCGCCCAGCGCAGCGCACTCAGCATCTCTGTCTTGTGAACGATCAGCGGGAGGTGGGTGTCGTACGACACTGCGTTCTCCAGCACCCCCCGCTTCTCCATCAGGTGCGCGGTCTCCCGCAGCCCCTTCGCCCACAGAGTCTTCGTGGTGGCGAACCTCTCGAGCATGGCGTCCAGCGGACCCCGGTGGTAGAGCGGCACCTCGCCGACTTCCCGCATCGCGAAGAAGTCGTCATTCCAGAGCAGGAACGGGTCGCTGACCTCGGGGGTGTTACAGGCTGCCCCGATGTGGCCCCGGGTTGACGAGTACGCCGAGCCAGACTGCATCCGCCGCCGGAAGTGGACATTGTCCTGATCGACCCAGACCGGCGCACCCCCGAAGATCCACACCTTGCCGTGGTCCACATTGTCGAGGCTGCGGAGCGAGTACCTCAACTCAGGGTTCTCGCCGTCACGACAGACGTACACCACATCCATCACAGGAGATCAGCCCCTGGACTGTAGACCGTCTCCCCGGTGTCCTTGTCGACGGCCCGTGCGAGCGTTCCGTTCTTCGCCAACTTCTGGACGTAGAGCGCCGGGTTCATCAGGTTGATCCCGGCGTGCCCGACATACCACGTTCCCTTCAAGGGGCTCCAGTACTCGATCTGGACGAAGGTCGGGTAGTCCATCATCCCTGCTCCTCGACCGCGTCTAGACCGTCTCTCAGCCCCTGAAGGTTCTTCCGGGCGTAGCCGTCAGCCATGACGACGGCGTCCTTCACGGTGGACCCGTAACTCTTGACCGAGTACTTCGAGGACAACTCCCCGTCCACCAATGAGACCGTGACCACGGTTCCGCCTGCTGCTACCCGAGTTGCGCTGACGTACCGTCTCATTCATCTGCTCCTTCCAGAGCGTCGGCCTCGATCTGCAAGACCAGTCGGTCGTACTCCTCGCGGTGGGCGTCCCGCAGCGCGGCCAGCGCCTTTCGGCGGAAGCCCTCCCGCTCTCTGTTCCGGGCCAGGCCGTTCTTCGTTCGGTACTCCTTGACGTACTGGTTGATCGCGGCGCGACAGGCATCGCACGGCGTTGACCCTGCTCGACGGTGGGCGTAGTATCCGCCCCGTGTCCCATGATTAATAATCGTCTTGCTCCCTTCGCTCTTGCGCTCGCTTTCGACCTTCACTCATGTTCTTCTTGCGCTCCTCGGAGTACGTCTTCCCCTTCAGGGCGGCACTGATGTTTGCCCGGTGTTCGGGGCTCTGATGCGTCCCCAACTTGGCAACTCGCATCTTCTCGCGAGTCTCCGGGGAATGCGTGAACCCCGTCCCGTCTTTTCGGCGGTGGCAGGGCTGGCATCTCGGTTCATACTGGTCGAAGTCGTCGACAAAAGTCTTGGACCCGTAGTCTTCTAACGAGCCGCCGTTCCACGACCATTCTTTCGCCGGGCCACCGCAGTCGACGCACGTCTGAGCAGAAGCAGGCCCTCGCTCTTTCCGAAGGTGATCGTGGAACACACGATGCGCTCGCCTCTGCTCTGGAGTGATCATATGCAGTAGACCTCCTCTGAGTGGATCACCGAAGCAGCACCCCTGAGGATGATCAGCGGCGTGGCTTGGAACAGGGTGGGACGGTCACCCGACTCGGTCAGGGCGTCCGTGTCCACGTACTCCGAGGACATCTCCGCCCGGAGTCGGATCTCCTGGAGCGCGTGGATGCCCTCTGCGTCACTGTCCGCGTTCACGGTCCAGACCACCCACACCCCGATGTTCTCCTCGTCAGTGACAGACACGCTGTCCGCGCCAACGAGCCGAGTGGCTGCGTCTCGAGCCATCTCGCCGTTCGGCAGGGCGAGGAGGGCGGTGTACTCAGTCATGGTCGG
>JBBSVB010000271.1:0-4013 GCA_038233875.1 Actinomycetales bacterium
GACAGACCGATGGCCGTGGCGACCGCGTCGACATCGCTGCGCATCAACACGATGTCGGCGGACTCCATGGCCACGTCGGTGCCTGAGCCCATCGCCATACCAAGGTCGGCCTGAGCTAGGGCTGCGGCGTCGTTGACCCCGTCGCCGACCATGGCCACCACGTGGCCGCTCTCCTGGAGCGCCGAGATGGTGGCGTGCTTGTCTTGGGGCAGGACACCGGAGGTGATGTGCCCGGCGGGAATCCCGACGTGGGCTCCGACGGCTTGGGCGGTCTGCTCGTTGTCGCCGGTCAATAAATGGGGGGTCAAACCGAGGTCGCGCAACCGGCCGATCGCGGCTGCGCTGGTTGGCCTCGTCTCGTCGGCCACCGTGAAGGCAGCCCGCGCGGTGCCCTTCCAGCCGAGCAGGACGGTGGTGCCCGGCATATCCAGGGCCTCTCGCAGATCGTCCGGGACGTGCTCAAAGAGGTCCGCTTTGCCCACGGTGATTTCGGTGCCTTTGATCTTCGCTTTCGCGCCCTGGCCAGGAAGGTTGGTGAAGTCGGTGGTCGGCGGGACGGCTAACTTGGCTATGTCGGCGGCGTCGGCGATGGCCTTGGCGACGGGGTGTTCGGAGCCGGACTCGACGGCTGCGGCTGCGGTCAGGGCGGCCGGTTTGGTCAGTTTGCCGTGCACGGTGATCGTCGACAGCGTGGCGTGGCCGGTGGTCAGCGTGCCGGTCTTGTCGAGCACGACGGTGTCGATGCGCTGCGTGCTTTCGAGGATCTGTGGTCCCTTGATCAACACCCCCAACTGAGCGCCGCGACCCGTTCCGGTCAGCAGGGCTGTGGGAGTTGCCAGGCCCAGGGCGCACGGGCAGGCGATGATCAGCACGGCGACCGCAGGCTCGAGGCTCTCGGCGAAACTATTGCCGGTCAACAGCCACACGATCAGGGTCAGCAGCGCGACAACGAGCACGGCGGGCACGAAGACGGCGGAGACCCGGTCCGCGAGGCGTTGCACAGGTGCCTTGCCGGTTTGGGCGTCTTCGACGAGGCGGGTGATTTGGGCCAGCGTGGTGTCTGAGCCGACGCGGGTCGCTTCGACCACGAGGCGGCCGTGCGCGTTGACTGTTGCGCCCGTGACGCTGTCGCCCTTGCTGACGTCAACGGGGGCGGACTCGCCGGTGACCATGCTGACGTCGAGGGTGCTAGAGCCCTCAACGACCTTTCCGTCGGTGGCGACCTTTTCCCCCGGGCGCACCACGAACCGCATACCGGCCTTGAGATCCTCGATGAAGATGCGCTCTTCGCGCCAGGCACCACTGCGGGGGTCGTTGCGCAGCACGGCTACTTCTTTGGCGCCGAGCTCGAGCAGCGACGTCAGGGCTGAGCGGCCCGAGGCCTTGGCGCGCGACTCGAAGTAGCGGCCGATAAGCAGGAAGGCTGTGACGATGGCCGCGGTCTCGAAGTACAGGTGCTCGGTGAATCCGGTCAGCACCGAGGCCACCGACCAGCCGTAGGCCGCGGTGACACCGATCGAGACCAGCGTGTCCATCGTGGACGCACCGTGCCGAGCGCTGATCGCGGCGGCCCGGTGGAACGGCCAGGCCGCCCAGAAGTAGATCGGGGTCGTGAGGATCAACTGCAGCCAGGGGTTGGCGCCGCCGGTGGCGTCTCGGATCGGCGGGACCATCGCCAGCAGCAGCACGACGAAGGCCACCGTGCTCGCAACGACGGCGCGCAGCCGCAACGTGTTGTCGACGATGACGTCGTGATTCATGTGGTCCATTCCCGCGTGGTCCATCCCTTCGTCATCTGGGTCCCCGTCACCCATAAGCCGATCCTTCAACGATTCGTCGTCGATCGGGCGGTTCCCGCCGGATCGACGCGGCTGCACCGGGGCTGCCTTGTAGCCCGTCTTGGCTACTGCAGCGACGAGGTCGTCGATGGTCTGCGGGTCGGCATACGTCACGCGGGCCTTCTCGGTGGCCAGATTAACGGTGGCCTCCACGCCGTCGAGGGCGTTGAGTTTGCCTTCAACGCGAGAGACGCACGAGGCGCAAGTCATCCCGGTGATGGCGAGGTCGACTTGGTGGGAGGCTCTGGTGGAGGTGGACATGGCTCCTTCTGATGCTGTCGGTGCGGGTGGTGCTGATCAGTGGCCTGTGAAATAAGCGCCCGAGCGCTCAAATCACAGGCCGTTAGTTGTTGGTCCTAGCTTCGGACGAGACGAGCTATGGCCGCTGAGGCTTCTTTTATTTTCGCCTGCGCCGCCTCGTCGGACTCCTTGGCGGCGTCGACCACGCAGTGGCTGATGTGCTCCTCGAGGAGGCTGAGGCTCACGGCCTGCAGCGCCTTGGTGGCCGCGCTGACCTGAGTGAGGACGTCAATGCAGTAGGTGTCTTCGTCGACCATCCGCTTGATACCTCGCACCTGCCCCTCGATCTTAGCGAGACGACGCAGTTGTGCCTCTTTGGTGTCGCTATATCCCGGCTTAGTCACGTAAGAGACAATACCCCCCGGGGGTTAAATATTCCTAGGCCATCGTGACCACGTCATCGCACCTCAGCCTATTGCGACGGGGCAAATTTACAGAAACTGCCGTAGTGGTCTGAGGTGAAGAACCACTCTTCGGGGCTGTCCTCGTCGAAGCCACCGGTCACGATGCGTCGGGCACCTCGATGGCTGAGCCCGGGTGTCTCCACGGTGTACTCGCGGTAGTAGCCGTTGGACTCACTCGGCAAGAGGCCCTCGAAATTGCCGAAGGTGCCACCGTCATCGCGCGGGTAGTCGAACGGCCCGCCGTCCTCGATGTCGTCAAATGACGTTCAGCGACGTGGCAGGAAGGTCGTTGAAGTCGCACGCGGGCAAGCCCGAGCCCAAATCCTCGATAGAGAGCTGGGGGTCGGTGGGCACCTGCGGCGTCGATGGCCGAGAGGCTGATCGCGGTGCTGAAGGTCGATGTGCATAGGTACCATCGTCTGCCCCAAGGCTGGTCAAAACGTAAGCCACCACGAAGACGACGATGAGCGCGATGACTAAGGCCGCGCTCCATTTCTGCATACCAACGCGCATCGGGTCAGTGTGCCCGATCGACCAGGTATGCCGACGCGAGGCGCTTCGGTGCCCGCAGAAGCCACGACTCGACCAGCACTTCGGCCAGTTCAGCCCCCGGTATGCGGTCAAGGCGCACCAAAATGCATCGGGTCTTCGCGAAGTGCGGCGTCGCCATGAAGTAGCCGGAGTCGTCCTGGGCCAAGGCCAACTTCGCTTCCTCGTCTGCGACGTGGAGCACGATCAGGCCAGCGATCGGCTCCCCGTGGTCATCGACGGCGTCCGGGCGAGGGCCACGGTCCAGCGCAAACCATTTGTCGTTGACCTGCACCGCGGGTCGGTTCCATGAGGTGCCGAGTGAGGTCTGGGGCAAGCCAAGGCCGATCCGCTCGACGTCCGCCCACGTGGCCACCAAGCCAATGTGTCGGTGCCCGTGAGCAGCACAGGGTCACTTGTCGTTCTCGGTGACCACTAGTCACGTCGCGCGCGACGGGACGAGTGGCACTGCGCCACGACGAGTCGAGCATCCGAAGCGCGGCCAACGGGAAGTTGCGGTTCAGTCGAGGTGTGCAACCAGCCTGGGGGCCAGGCCGACGTATGTCGTCGGGCTGAGCTCGACCAGTCGCTGCTCTTCGGCCTCGGGCAATCCTAAACCGCGCACGAACTCGCGCAGATCGTCGCCGTTGATGCGCCGCCCGCGGGTCAGGTCCTTGAGCCGGTCGTACGGGTTCGCCATTCCCCCGACGCCGGAGGCAGCCAGTGCGCGCATTACCGATTGGATCGGCTCGGCCAACACCTCCCAGTTGCGGTCCAAATCTGCGGCCATGGCGTCGGGGTTGGCGTCCAGCCCGGCTAACCCGCGACCGGCGTTGTCGATCGCCAGCAGCGAGTGCCCGAAGGCGGTGCCGACGTTGCGCTGCATGGACGAATCGGTGAGGTCGCGCTGCAACCGCGAGGTCACCAGGGTCGAGCCCAGCAC
>JBBSVB010000272.1:0-4013 GCA_038233875.1 Actinomycetales bacterium
GTGCCACGGGCCCTTCCCTATGGGTAGGTGACGCCTATGCCTCGGACGTGGGCTTACCTTCGCGCCACTTGCGCTCGAACGGCAAACGCCAGGTGAACGGCGCAATCAGTTGGTGCACCTGATTGGGTCCCCAAGACCCCTCTTCGTAGGGCCGCACCACTGGCGGCGACTCGATAAGTTCCTGCGAGATCTCCCACAGTCGTTCGATGCCTTCAGCAGTCGTAAAGAGGGTTCGGTCGCCGCGTGCGGCGTCGTAGATCAACCGCTCGTAGGCCTCCAGGATCGCCCCGGACCAGTCCGTCTCCTGCATGGCGAACTGCATGGAGAGCTTGTCCAACCGCATCCCTGGCCCTGGGCGCTTGCCGTAGAAGGACAACGACATGCGGGTCCGGTCGGCTAGGTCAAAGGTCAGGTGGTCGGGGCCGCGATCGCCGATCCCGGAGCCAGGCGGAAACATGGACTTGGGTGGCTCGCGGAACGCAATCGAAATGATTCGCGCTCCTTCGCCCATCTTCTTGCCGGTACGCAGGTAGAACGGAATGCCAGCCCACCGCCAGTTGTCGATATAGCACTTGAGGGCAATAAACGTCTCGGTGTCCGACTCGGGATCCACCCCGGGAGCCGAGCGATAACTGGAGTATTGGCCACGCACCACATCGCCCGGCTCAATGGGCAGCATGGAGCGGAATACCTTGTTCTTCTCCTCACTGATCGCGCCGGGCTCCAGCGCTGTCGGCGGCTCCATCGCGGTGAAGGCCAAGATCTGGAACAGGTGGGTCACCACCATGTCCCGATACGTCCCCGTCCCTTCGAAGAACTCTGCGCGAGTCTCAAGGCCGAGGGTCTCCGGCACGTCGATTTGAATGTGGTCAATGTGGTTGCGGTGCCAGATCGGCTCGAAGAGTCCGTTAGCAAATCGGAAAGCCAAGATGTTCTGGGCGGCTTCCTTGCCCAAGAAGTGGTCGATGCGGTAGATCTGATCTTCGTTGAAGACCTCGTGCAACCGCCCGTTCAGAATCTTGGCCGAGGCGAGGTCGGTCCCGAAGGGCTTCTCCATGATGATCCGGCTGCGTTCCACCAAGCCAGCGTCGTCGAGGATCTTCACGACGTCGAGGGCTGCTTTAGGGGGCACCGATAGGTAGTGCAGCCGTCGTGGGTTGTCCCCTTGCAATTCCTTCTCTGCCTTTTTGACTACCTTGCCCAGGGCTGCCGCACCGGCCGTGCCGGACACGAACTCCACATGCTTGAGGAATTCGGTCAATACCTCCGTGTCAGTGTCGCGAGTGTTGTACTTCTCGCAGGCTTCCTTGACGAAGGCTCGGAACTCATCAGTGGTGAGTTCTTCCAGGGAGGTGCCGACGACCCGCAGGTCTTCCAGCAACTTGGCTTGATGCAGATGCATCAAGCCCGGTAGTAGTTTTCGTTGTGCAAGGTCTCCTGTTGCACCGAAGAGAACGATCGTCGTCGCGGCTGCCATGGCGTTACTCTGCCACGTTCGATGCTGGGCGGACAGCCGATGAAGCGTTCAGGTGGTCGAGAATGAAGGCCATTTCGAAAGCGGCGTCACGCCACGCGTTATAGCGACCAGTCTTGCCGCCGTGACCGGCGACCATCTCGGTCTTCAGCAGGATCGGCTGCTGCACAGGGTCGTTCGCGGTCCGTTCGCGAAGTCGAGCCACCCATTTAGCTGGCTCGACGTAGAACACCCGCGTGTCGTTAAGCCCTGTCGTGGCCAAGATCGCTGGATAGCGAGTCGGTTTGATGTTTTCGTATGGCGTGTATCCGCGCATCTGGGCGTACACCGCTTCATCGTGCAGCGGGTCGCCCCATTCCTCCCACTCGACCACCGTCAGCGGCAGGCTGGGGTCCAACACGGTGGTCAAAGCATCAACGAACGGCACGGCAGCGTGAGCCACCGCAAAGCGATCGGGTGCGAGGTTCAACGCCGCTCCCAGCAAGAGTCCCCCGGCTGAGCCACCCTCGGCTGCCAACCGGTCGGGCGCGACCCACCCAGTCTCGACCAGATGGTCGGCACAGGCGATGAAATCAGTGAACGTGTTCTCTTTGTGCTCCATCCGACCGTCTTCGTACCAGCCGCGGCCCATCTCCCCCCCGCCTCGCACGTGCGCTACGGCATACACCAGACCGCGGTCGAGGTAGGACAGTCGCGCAGCCGAGAACCAGGGGTCGATGCATATCTCGTACGCGCCGTAGCCGTAGAGCAGGCCCGAATTGGTGCCATCGGGCACGATGTCCGCTCGGAACACCATGGAGACAGGAATCTGGGCACCATCGGGTGCGGTCACCCACAGTCGTTGCTGTCGATAGTGCGAAGCATCGTAGCCGCCGGGCACCGCTTTGCGCTTCAGGAGCGTCCGCTCGCCAGTGACGGCGTCGATGTCGTAGACACACGCTGGCGTCAGCATCGATTCGATGCGGACCTGCACCTGGGTTGCCCCATAGTCGGGGTTGGACCCGACCTCAATCGTGTATAGAGGTTCGTCGACCGCGATGGGCATCGGGTCAGCCGCGATGGGGTCACCGTCGACGTTGAGAGCGATGATGTCCACTTGACTCAGACCGCTGCGCCGGATGGATAGTGCCAAGTGCGTAGCGAAGGCGTCGACACCGCCGACCCGGACCCCGTCGGCCCCGGCCACGACCGTCTGCCACTGGTCTGCCGAGGTCGAGCCGATCGGTGCCCAGGCCAACTCGAAGTCGCGGTGATCTCGGTTGTGCACGATCCACGCGCGGTCGCCAGCCAGCTCAACGTCATACTCCACACCTTCGTTGCGCGGCGCGATCACCGAGAAGTCCGCCGTCGGCTCTGCGGCGTCCAGCATCCAGAACTCTGAGGTGTTCTTACTTCCGAGTCCGATCATGATGAAGCGGTCGTCACGCGACGTGCCGAGCCCCATCCAGTAGCGCTCATCGGTCTCAGCGTGCACGAGCACATCGTCTTGGGCCGGCCCGCCCACCGCGTGTCTCCAGACTTCGTGCGGTCGCCATGCCTCATCCACTCGCGTATAAAACAGATAGTCCGCTGCCGCAGACCAGGCCACGCCGTAACCGATGTCGCTTACCGCCTCGTCCACCAGGTGCCCCGTGATGAGGTCCTTGATCCGCACCGCAAAACGCTCATCACCGGTGGTGTCGACCGCGTAGGCGAGAAGGTGCCCGGAGGGGCTGACATCGAAGGCCCCCATCGAAAAGAACTCCTCACCTGCTGCCTCGGCGTGGGCATCCAGCAACACCTGCTCCCCGTGCGGCACTTCGTCGTCGGCGAGAAGCGGCCGCTGGGGTGCGTCCGCGACCGCGACCCGCGCGTACACCGAGTACTGCTCGCCCTCAACCGTGCGGCTGTAGTACCACCACGCCCCGTGCCGGACGGGCACAGACAGGTCACTTTCTTGGGTGTGGCTCTTGATCTCGTCGAAAATGTCGGAGCGCAAACCCTGCAGATGGCCGGTCATCGCGTGCGTGTAGGCGTTCTCGGCTTCGAGATGCTCAATCACGGCTGGGTCCGACTTGTCCCGCATCCACTCGAACGGGTCGTCCACCGCCTCGCCGTGATGCGTTCGGACATGTGCCTTTCGAGCCGCGACGGGAGCAACGGCAGAGGTATGCGGTTCAGTCACGCGGGCCACGCTACGTCACGGTGTGGACCGCGGGGTTACGACGTCACTGCGGCCGATCCGAGGAGAACCTTCAGGTCGCCATACAGCTCCGGAGAGGCCGTCACCCGCAGGGACTCCTCAAGTTGCAGCAGCACCGATCGCCCCGGGCTCATCAACTTGACGTGAACCTCCGTGGCGCCCGGGTGGTCGCGTAGGACGTCTTTGAGGCTATTAGCCAGCGTGTCCGTGGCCCGGCCGAGGGGAATAGTCACCACGATCGGCCCTCGCGGCCCCGTTTTGATCTCCGGCAGCGTCAAATCTTGAGCGATGACCTCGACGCCGTCCTCGCCCTTCTTCAGTTTTCCCCGGACCACACAGACGGTGTCCTCGGCCAAC
>JBBSVB010000273.1:0-3996 GCA_038233875.1 Actinomycetales bacterium
CCACAGGGTCTCCTGCGAATCGGCGCGTACCGTCTCACACCCGATGCAGAAGAGGTCGACGTCCAGCTCAGCGGCCAACCGGGCATGATGGAGGATGTACTCCCGGTAGGCGCTGAACCACTGGCCCCAGCTTGGTTCGCCGGGCACGTCCCAGTCGAAGAAACCGATGTAGGCCCGCCAGGTGCCATCCCCGACGTTGACCATGGGTTTGAGGCAGACCTTGAGCCCTTGGGCTTGCGCCTTGCGGACGGCGAAGCGCACCTCGTCGTCGTTCAGCGAAGGTGCCTCTGTGAACGGGACCTCGATGGACTGTGCAGTGGCCTGCACGGCGGCGTAGGCCAGCGTCACCCAGTTGATGTTGAGCTCACTCATGGCTTCCATCGAGGCAACGGCAGCCGGTGTCGTCCAGGTGCCGCGCACCCCGGTGAAGCCCCAGGTCATCCCGCATACAGGCTTATCCCAGCCCCCAATTTCGGTCGTATGCTGCTCGCTCACGTGAACTCCTAGAAGTCGTGTTTCAAGGTGGCGTGGGTTCGGCTAGCGCAACAAGCCGTGCTTGATAGCCGTGGCCGCCATCGGGGCCAGCGGAAGGCGGGGCAGGACGGTGGTGTGGAAGGAGTGGTACAGATCGGGCCGACCGGGCCATACCGCGCTAGAAGGGTTGTTGTCTTCGTCGAACTCGTGCTGCCACGACCCGTTATCGGCGATGTAGAGCGTCGCGGCGTGGTCCCACCAGGCCTGATACCAGTGCTCGTACTGCGCTTGGCCGGTGGCTTGGCCCAAGGCCGCCGCAGCCGCGATGGCTTCGCAGAGCACCCAGTGCATGCGACGGCGCACGACCGGCTCGCCAGCCCAGTCGGTGGTGTAGACGAAGCCGTCCTGGCCGTCCACGGCCCAGCCGTCGATCCTGGCCCGGTCAAAGAGCGCGATGGCACCCTCGATGAGTTCACCAGCGGGGTCGGCGTCGGTCGAGGCCGCGACCTGGACGGCGAGCCGCGCCCACTCCAAACCGTGGCCCACGGTCGCCCCGAACGGCTCGAACGGGTGGTCGGGCTGATCCCGGTGGTGCTCGGGCAGCGGCGTCCAGGACGGGTCGAAGTGCTCGGGGATGCGCCAGTTCCCCTCGCGTGCCCACCCCAAGACGTTCATCGTGATCTCGCGGGCACGGTCGCGCCACCGAGAGTCCCCGGTGGCGTCGGCTGCGCTGAGCAAAGCCTCCACCGAGTGCATGTTGGCGTTGACGCCGCGATAGTCGCTGAACATCGACCAGTCGGCGGTCGAGGAGTCCCGGTGCATCCCGGCATCCGGCTCCCAAAAGTGGTGATCCAGCGTGGCGAGAGCGTCGTCAAGGAGCGCCTGCGCGCCGGGCAGTCCAGCCTCAACGGCGCTCGCCGAGGCGAACACCACAAAGGCGTGGGTGTATGCCGTTTTGGAGTCATCGAGCTCGTCGCCAGCACCGCGAGAGTTGACCCACCCGCCGTGGTGAGCATCGGACTGCGGGCCGGTCAAACCGTCGAGCGCGTGCTGGGCCAGCGGAGCGCACCCCGGTATCCCCGCCAACGTGCCCAAACTGTAGACGTGCAGCATCCGCGCGGTCACCCAGGTGTGCACCGGTTGCGACAGGTCCGGCTCGCCCCGGTCATCGAGGTATGCCGCACCGCCCGTGGAATGCGGAAAGTTGCGTCCGAAGCGCAACTGCAAAGCCGACTGCTCTCGTAACCATTGGAGGTGGTCGCCACGGTGTCGCCAGGTCGATGACTCGGCGCTGGGCTTGGGACTACTCATTCGAGCAACTCCTCATTCGCATCGGTAGGGGGCTGAACGCATCGGAGAGCGGCTCAAACGCGATTAAGCACCCCATTGGACGGCACCACTTCGGGTGTCGAGGCGGGGCGAAACACAAGCTCGCTCTGGAGGACGAGCGCGGCACCGCCGATGGAGGCGGCCTCGGCAGCATTGAGCGATAGCGAGACCTCTACGTGGTGACAATCCCGGGCCATAAAGGTGGCGTCGAGACGTTCTTGAATAGCTGGCAGATAGATCGAACCGGCCGTGGTGAATGCCGGCCCAGTCAGCACGATGAGGTCGGGGTCCATGATGTTGCATAAGGATTGAACGGCCACCGCAACGGCACCCGCCGACTGGGCTAAGAGCTCACTTGCCACCGGATCACCTTCCGTGGCCAGTCGCGCAACCGCGGCAAAGTCGTCGAAAACGCTGACTCCTGGCACCGTCAGGCCCCTCGCCACCGCAGCGGCGACAACCGCCCGTGGACCAGCCACGACTTCCAAACAGCCTTGGGCGCCGCACCAACATTGCGGCCCTGACAGGTCGACGCAGTTGTGCCCGATCTCCCCTGTGTTGCCACTGACGCCTCGGTGCAGGCGGCCGTCGATGACGAGGCCGGACCCGATGCCTGTCCCCATATACAACGCCGCAAAACACCGACTAGCCGCCGCCGGCCCTGCCCAGTACTCCCCGACCGCAGCCGCCGAGGCGTCGTTTTCGACGAGAACCCGCAAGCCCGTGGCTTGCTGCAGCGCGTCCGCCAACGGGAAATCCCGCCAGGCCTGCATCGCCGGAGGGGTCAGCGCCATTCCTTGCGCCCCGGTGATCGGCCCCGGAGAGACCACACCGACCCCCAATAACTTGCTGGGGTCGACGCCGACCCGATGCACCAGACTCATCAGCTCCATGCCGATGCGCTCGACCACGTCCGCCGGTCTGGCGTCCCCTGCCCCGGATCGTCGCAGTCGGCCGATGATGGCACCGTCGAGATTCGCGACCACATAACTGATGCCGGATTGATCCAGGCTCACCCCGACCGCATACCGCGATTCGGGCACCAGGGATAGCAAGACTCTCGGTTTGCCGCCGGTCGAGGGCGCTCGACCAGTCTCTGCGACGAGGCCGTCCACGATGAGCTCACGCACGATAGTGGAGATGGTGGCCGGATTGGAGGCAAGGAGCTTGACCAAGTCAACGCGGCTGGTTTGGTTGCCGCCTCGGATAGCATCGATCACCTGACCGCGACCTACGGGCACCGCCGGGATCAACTGGCTCATCGTGTTCCTTGGCTCCTACATCATCGTGGGACTTCGGGGTCTGCCCAGCGTCGGCACTGAAGGATCAGCACGTTTCACGAGGTAGCAGTACTTTATACGAGAGGCTAACAAAAGCCCCGTGCGGAGTCGATACCCCTTTTGATATTGGCTGCGAACGGTGATCTCAGGCAGGGTGTGAGCCACGACAGGAGCAAAGATAGTGCCCGACGACAACGAGGCTTCCGGTGACGAGCAAGAATCTTCGCGGAAGCGGCGGCCGCACACGGCCCCCACGATCTACGACGTAGCCCGGTTGGCCGGCGTCAGCCCGTCGACCGTGTCGAGGGCCCTTAATGTCCCAGGGCGCATCAACGCCAAGACGGAATCGCGTGTCCGCACTGCCGCCGCCGAACTGGGCTTTCGAACCAACCCGATGGCCCGCGCGTTGCCCACCGGACGCACCCACACCATCGCCCTGATCGTCGCCGACATCACCAACCCGATGATCTTCGGGATCGTCCGAGGCGCCGAAAAGGCTGCTGCGTCTGCGGACTACACCTTGATCATCGCCGAGTCCCAAGAGTCGGGCACCGTTGAGGCCGGAGCCATCGAGCGGTTGATCCCTTCGGTGGACGGCCTCGTCCTCGCGACCACCCGGATGGACGCAGAGAGCATCGCAGCCCTGGCGCAGCGCACGGCAGTGGTCTTGATCAACCGCGACGTTCCGCCCTTGCCCCGCGTCCTTCCCGACGTGTCGGGCGGCGTGGACCAACTCGTGACGCATCTGCACGACGTGGGGCACCGCTCGATCTGCTACCTCTCCGGCCCCACGACATCCTGGATGAGCGCGCGCCGATGGGACGCTCTGACCGAAGCCGCCGAGCGGCATGAGATGTCAGCCGTTGAGATCAACCCCGCAGCACCGACCATCGACGGCGGCAGGTCGGCATAC
>JBBSVB010000274.1:0-3988 GCA_038233875.1 Actinomycetales bacterium
CGCTACGAAGACGGCTGGGAACCGGCCGACGAGAAGAAGCCGCCGGCCAAGAAGTCGGCGTCCAGCAAGTCCATCAGCAAGTAGTCGGAAGGCGGTGCGGTCATGGCTGTAACCCCTGAGCACATCGCGGTCGAACTCGGCCGCACCGCCCCCGATCTACTTTCTCCCGAGTTCGCTCAGTGGGAGTTGTGGATCGCTGATGCCCTTATGCTCATCAGCGCACGACTGGGCGCGCTGGCGGTCCTCAATCAGGACCGCCTTGACTATGTGGTCCGGCAGGCTGTTACGGCACATGTGCGCCGCCCGGACGATGCCACACAGGTCTCTATCTCGGTCGATGACGCCAGCGCGTCACGGACCTATCGCACATCCCGGGGCCGCGTCGAGATCATCGACGAGTGGTGGGCGCTGCTCTCGCCGCCGAACTCTGGTGGTCGCGCGTTCTCCATCCGCCCGACCACTAGCGGCGGGCCCCACCTTCCCTGGTGCTCGCTCCTCATGGGCGCTGACTACTGCTCGTGCGGCGCGGACCTGACCGCCTACTCCTACCCGATCTTTGAGTTGACCGGGGACGAATACTGATGCTCGCCGACGACATCGCGTGGGCCCTCCCGGAGTTCCAGCGCCATGCCGCGTCGATGTTCCGCGACACGTTCGCCGCGTACTCTCCGGGTGGCACCACGACTGACGCTGACGGCTTCGAGGTGCCCGCCTTCACCGCCGAGGGCACCACGCCCGGCAAGGTGTCCGGCCGATCGAGGGATGCCGACACTGACGCCCGATACGTGGACGTGGGCGGTGTGGACCGTCCCGTAGTCGAGGGCGGCGTACATATCCCCATCTCGGCCCTGGTGCCTCAGATCGGCTGGGAGTACGTCCTCACCGCCGCCGGGCCGCTCACGAACACCGCCATGATCGGACGCCGCTACCGGGTGGTTGATGTGCCGCTCAAGTCCTACCAGAGCGCGCTCCGGCTTGACGTCGTGGAGGTCCCCTGATGCGCCTCATCATCACCCACGGGATCGGCGACCTCGCCCGCGACCTGAGCAAGAAGCCAGCGATGGCCCGCAAGGGCTTTGAGTCGGCTGTGAAGCGGAACGCGCAGGCCGGAAACGCGAAGGCCAAGGCGTTCGCATCCGAGCAGCACACCATGTTCGGCGACGAGGACGTCACCTACCCGCCTTCTTTCACCGCTGAGGCCCGCACGGGGCTGCGGTGGGAGTACGGCCCCGACCAGTCGATCGGGGACGGCAGCCAGGCTGAGGGCTATGAGCACGGGTCGATCAACTCCCCGCCCCACAACGACCTAGGGCGCTCCCTTGACCTACAGGCCCCCTTGCTCGCCAAGGACGCCGGAGACGTTGTGGATCGGTTGTTCTGGTGACCGCCACGAACGCCCAGGTCGCCGCACTCCTCGCCATGCTGAACGCCGACCTGGCCTCACTCTCTACGCCTCGCAGCGCCTACGAGCGCGACGACGCCCCCACGTCGGGGCGCGACTACGTGATCCTCGACATCTCGCGGATGGCCGGGGGCAACCTTCGCGGCGACGTACTGTCCCCCTCGCGGTGGCGCCTGACGGTGCGACCTGTCGGATCAGTGACGAACGTGCGCGCGCTCCTCGACCGTTGCACCAACGCGCTCGAGCACAAGCGCGTCACCGTGGCGGGCCAAGAGTCGACCGGGATCTCGTTCGAGACCGAGAGCGCCATGTCCGAGTCGTCTTCGCAGGTAGGCCTCTGGTCTGCCGGCCGCTCATTCACCTACGCCTACTGACCACTGGAGGTCACCATGCCGAACTTCGTCCGCGTCACCGATGACGTAAAGCCGCGCCGGGAGTACACCGTCCCCGAGGGTGCGGTCACCGACGCCCACAAGGTGCTGGCCGACAAGGCTGCCACCTACCCGGACGGGCGCCCCCTGCCCGCGAAGCACGCCCCCGATTCCCTGTCGAGCAAGAGCGGCCCCAAGGCCGAGACCACCACCAACAAGGAGAAGTGACATGGCCGCACTCATTCGACCGGGCTCTGCCCTCACCTTCAAGCGGGAGAAGTGGATCTGGGTCCCTGCGATCGCGAACCCGACCGCCCCCACGCTCGCCGAGCTGAACGCCGCCAGCGGCCTCGACTTCTCGTGCTTCGTGATGACGGACACTACCGCCCCGTCGCAGTCGCAGAACCGGGTCCGCCTGGCTCGTCGCCTGTGCGAGGGCTCCACCGCCGAGACGGGCGGGATCACCGAGTACACGGGCGGTTCGCTCCGCTATTCGACCAACCCCCAGCTCCCCGCCGCCAACGACGCGAACAAGGCGTACACGACCCTCGCGCCCGGCGCCGAGGGCTTCCTGGTCCAGCGTCTCGTGGTCCCGGTCGACGTGGATCTCGCGGTCGGTCAGACCGTCTCGGTTCACCAGGCCGAGCTCGGAACGCAGTGGACGGGCAAGTCCACCGACGACGAGGCCGGCGAGGCGATCGTGATGCAGGACTGGTTCCACGGGCTCGTCTACGTGGACCGCGCCGTCATCGTTATCTGATCCCCTGAACGAGCGGCCGGGCGGGTTCGACAGTCGCCCGGTCGCTCTTCACTGTCGAGTCTGTCGGAGGAGCACCAATGAGTAACGACGTAGAAGCTGAGTGGGAAGATGTGCCGCTGTATCAGGGTTCGGACGCCGCTCGCATTCACGAGTTGGGTAACGCGTTCGCTACGGCGATCGAGAATGTGGGCCCGCGCAGGGTCACAGAAGCGGTCACGGTGCGCGAGGCCGCAAAGGCGATGGACGACGCGAAGGCCGAGGCCCTGCCCCGTGCTGTCGTGGCGCGCGTATCGGCGATCAAGCGCAAGAGTTTCCGCAGGATTCTCGCCGCACACCCGCCGAGGGAGGGCAATGAGCGCGATGCTGAACTCGGTTACGACGGCGACGTCTTCCCCGATGCGCTGATGGAGCACTTCGACGGGGCGACCGGGGAGCGGACGCTGACGGCGCCCGAGTTCTCCACTGGGAACGATCTGGTCGAGTGGCTTGACAAGCGCAGTGACGGTCACTTCCGGCTCCTGTTCCTCGCGGCGCTCCGGGTCAACACGAACGGATCGCCCGACCCAAAAGACTTGGTCACGTCGCGTCTAGACCAGATGTCAGACGTGACCTCAGACTCGCCAAGGCGTTTGGCCTGAGCGTCCTCGACGGGGACATCGATCCCGTCACCTACGGACTCCTGACCAGCGACCTGGAGCGCGAGGATTCCAAGTGCAAACGCTGCGGATACCCGCGCGATGAGTGCCAGGACCCGAGCGGCCACTGGTGGTTCCATCAGCGTTCGATCTGTTACGCGGAGATGGTCACCCTCGGGGCGCAGCGGGTCTACGCCGACCTGCACGAGAAGGAGCCTTACCACGACGGGTCATTCGGCCACTGGTCGGAGACGGCTTCCGAGGCGACGCCCTACCGCTACGACGACGGGGTCAGTATCTACGTCGCGCCGTTCGACCTTAACCCTGACGAAAACTTCTTGACGGACGAAAGGGCGGTGCCAAGTGGCGGTTCGTAGAGAATCCATCGTCTTCGAGGTCACTGACGGGCTGTCGCCGGCCCTCATCCGCCAGGCTGCTGCCGCCAAGATGCTTGACAAGGCCCTTGACGGGATGAACGGCCGCTCTGTGCAGTCGTCGCGGGCCTCCACGGTCCTCGCTACGGACGTCGACCGGGTGACGCGATCCTCGGACCAGGGCGCCAAGTCGATCGACAAGTTGTCGGGGCGGCTGGCGATCTGGGCGCAGGTCGGTGCGGCGATCGGCCCCGGGCTCATCCCCATCGGCGCCGTTGCTGTCCCGGCTCTGACCGGGCTCGCAACCGCCGCGACGGCTGGTGCTGTCGCCGGCGGGTCGCTCATCGTGGCGATGCAGGGTGTCGGCGACGCGGTGAAGGCTGCGAACGAGCAGGCGATCAACCCGTCCGCTGAGAACCTTGAGAAGTTGCGCGAGGCAATGTCGA
>JBBSVB010000275.1:0-3969 GCA_038233875.1 Actinomycetales bacterium
ACATGGACGCTGCTGCATGACGTCCGTCACAGCAGTGACCGTCGTCGGCAACCCGTCAGCACCCAGCAACTGGTCCCCCACCTGGACCTCGCCCATCGTCGTCCACCCGGTCGGCGTCGGCAGTGGGGTGTCTAACGCGAGCGCCTTTCCCACGGCTGGGCGCGCGGCAATGATGATCATCTGCCCGGGGTGCAAACCGTTGGTCAGCTCGTCCAGGCTGGTGAATCCAGTGGGCACGCCGACCATGTCACCGCTGGAACTGGCGTTGTGCTCAATCTCGTCGAGCGTCGGCTCGAGCAGCTCCGAGAGCGCGCGGTAGTCCTCACCCTTGCGGCGATCAGCAACCCCATAGACCTCGGCCTGGGCCAAGTTGACGATCTCTTCGACGTCTCCGCCACCTTGCGCATACCCCATCTGCACGATGCGGGTCCCGGCCTCGACAAGTCGGCGCAGCATCGCGCGCTCGGTGATGATCTGGGCGTAGTACGACGCGTTGGCGGCGGTCGGGACCGAGGCGATCAGTTGGTGCAGGTATGCCGTGCCGCCCACCCTGGACAGATCCCCGCGCTTGGACAGCTCGTCAGCGACGGTGATCGCGTCGACCGGCTCACCCCGGCTGAATAGGTCGACGATGGCCTCGTGGATCGTCTCGTGCGCCGGACGGTAGAAATCGATCGTCTGCACGATCTCCGAGCATTCGCCGATGGCGTCTTTGGAGAGCAACATGCTGCCCAGCACGCTTTGCTCGGCGGCCACGTCTTGGGGCGGCACACGATCGGCCGGACCGGGATCAGGCGTCGTGGCAAACGCGCGGTCCATCTCGCTTAGCGACACCTGGATCTCCTTGTCTTCATCTGGCTCTCACTGGATCACACGCCACCGACACACCCCAGCGACACCGGCCCAGCGACCTGATCGCGTCACGGTACGACCCCCCTCGGCGCGCCCCCAAAACACCCCTGTGCACAAGGTGGGGATAACTGGTGCCCCCATCCACTCCTGCGGTGCACAACCCTGTGGATAGCAAACTTCTTTTCCCGCTGACCTCCCTCTGACCTGCGAGAACGCTAAATTTTGCCTGTGGACAAAAAGGACTTGCGACAACACTTACCACGCGGCGTCATCCACAGCTTGAAGGGCACACGGGCAGGCATACACTCGTGAATCGTGTCACCAGCCCACTCCGACGACGCCTCCGAGCAGCGCAAAGAGATTCTGCGCCTAGCGATTCCGGCCTTTCTGGCGCTCGTCGCCGAGCCCCTGTTTCTGCTCGCCGACAGCGCCATCATCGGCAACCTCGGCACCACCTCGCTCGCCGGCCTCGGCGTTGCTACCGCAGTGCTGCTGACCGCCGTCGGCATCTTCGTCTTCCTCGCCTATAGCTCCACCGCGGTCGTGGCCCGTCGAGCCGGCTCCGGAGACCTGGCGGGCGCCATCGGTGCCGGCATCGACGGCATGTACCTCGCCGCTCTCCTCGGTGTCGCCACCACCATCGGACTGATCGCGGCCGCTCGACCGATCGTCGAATTGTTTGGCGCCTCAGCACAAGCTGTCGACGAAGCCGTGACCTACCTGTCGGTCTCCGCCTACGGCATACCCCCCATGCTGATCGTGCTCGCCACCACCGGTGTGCTGCGCGGCCTACAGGACACCAAGACGCCCCTCGTCGTCTCTGTCTTCGGCTTCACCGCCAACGGCGTGCTGTCGCTGATCTTGGTGCACGTCGTGGGCTTGGGGATCGGCGGTGCAGCCTGGGGCACGGTGATCGCCCAGACCGGCATGGCCATCGCTCTCGCAGTAGTCGTTTTCAGAGGTGCACAACGGGAGAGCGCGCCTCGCTCCTTCCACCCCGGTGGCGTGCTCGTGGCCGCGATCGGCGGCATACCCATGGTCATCCGCACCTTGTCGTTGCGCGCGACCCTCCTGGCCACCACGTGGGTTGCTGCCGGACTCGGTGACGCCAACCTCGCCGCCTTCCAAGTCTCAATAACCGTGTGGACCGTGGTGGTGTTCGCCCTCGACGCCTTGGCCATCGCAGGCCAAGCGATCACCGGCAAGTACCTCGGCGCGAGCGACGTTGCCCGCACCCGCTCAGCGGTGGTGATGATGCTGCGCTGGGGGGTGTGGTTCGCCGTGCTGCTGGGCCTGGGAATCGCGGCCCTGCACCGCATCATCCCGCTCGGCTTCTCAGGCGACCCCGCCGTGCGCTCCGCGATCGCCGCCGCTCTCTTGGTCATCGCGATCGGCCTTCCGGCGCATGGCATCGCGTTCGTGCTCGACGGGGTGCTCATGGGGGCCGGAGACATGTGGTGGCTGGCACTGGCCCAAACCCTCCTGCTGGTGGCCTACCTCCCCCTGCTGTATGCCGTCTGGGCCAGCGGAGTCGAAGGCACCACGGGGCTCGTGTGGCTGTGGGTCGCCTTCCACGGGTTCATGGTGATGCGGGCGCTGACGTTGACGTGGCGGGCGCGCGGGGACGGGTGGATGGTCGTCGGCGCGACCCGCTGATGCAGGATCTGGCAAGCCCCATCAGACTGTCGGTATGTCGACGCTCCCCTTAGACCTGCAGACCCAGTCGGTGACGGTGCAGGATCGCTCGGCCAAGCGGCTGCGCATCTTCAACCTGATCATGGGGTTGCTCCACCTGGTGTCCGGGTCGGCGATGATCGTGCTGGCCAACGACTTCGTGCTCCCAGTGTCGACCTTCGCGTTGAACGGGCCGCCCGGCACCCCGCTGTCTGAGGGCGTGACCAACTCCGTCTTCGAGTTGCCGCTTGGTATCGCAACCGCATCGTTCCTTCTCCTGTCGGCGTTCTTTCACTTCCTGATCGCCTCGCCCTGGGGCTTCACGCGGTATGTCGGCGAACTCACCCGGGGCCGCAACCGCTTCCGCTGGATCGAATACAGCCTGAGTTCGACGCTGATGATCCTGCTGATCACCTTGGTTTTCGGGATCACCGACATCGCAGCGCTCATCGGGCTGGGGGTCGCCAACATTTCGATGATCCTGTTCGGCTGGTTGATGGAGATGGCCAACAGCGGGCTGATGCACGCCAAGGACGAGAAGGCCACCCGTGGCGAACGCGCCTGGTGGACGCCCTTCTGGTTTGGCTGCATAGCCGGGATCGGGCCTTGGCTGGCCGTCGTGGCATACCTCGTCGTCAACGTCGGCATCGAGGGCGGCGAAGGCCCACCCGGCTTTGTCTACGGGATCATCATCACGATCTTCTTGTTCTTTAACTCCTTCGCGCTGAACCAGTGGCTGCAGTACCGCCAGATCGGTCCGTGGAAGAACTACCTCACCGGCGAGCGCACCTACATCGTGTTGAGCCTTGTCGCTAAGAGCGCGCTCGCCTGGCAGATCTTCGCCAACACCCTGATCGGATGATTCAGCGGCGTGAGCGCTCGAGGTAGAGCGTCGCGTCGCGGCTGACCTGCGGAGTGACCGCTACGGAGCCGCCCAGCAGCACCAACCGGGTGGGGTCCAACGCCGCTAAGGCATCAACCGTGGGGGTGGGCAGCGATTCTGGGTCGGTCAGCAGCATCGGGTGGCCATCGCGCGCGGCTAAAGCCGCGCCTGCAAGAGCGTCCGGGTAGTTCAGTCCGGTCGCCACAAACGTGGTCGAACTGTCGCCAGAGAGCAACGCGATCAGCTCGGCCGTCTCGTAGCGATCCGCACCGGCCACCCGCTCGACGCTCCCGTAGGTCTTCAGTTGTTCTTCGACGTCGGGGCTCACGGAAGCCTCCCCACCGAGGATCACGATGTCGTCTGGGGCGAGTTCGTCGAGGGCTTTCATCGTTTCGCTGGGCAACGATCCCGATCTCGTCAGCAGTAGCGCAGCACCCTGAGCACCGGCGAGGGGAGCACCCGCCAAGGCGTCTGGGAAGTTCTCCCCCGACGCGATGTAGGCCGTGCTGCTCCCCGTGGGGATCTGTTCCGCAATGGCGGCGGCCGTGCTGTAACGTGTC
>JBBSVB010000276.1:0-3965 GCA_038233875.1 Actinomycetales bacterium
CCGGAAGACGATCATCGGCCAGGCTGGCCGGGCCGCATCCGCACCGGCCTGGACACTTCTCGCTGCCGAAGCTTTGATTCGCGCGACCTCGTCGAGCACGTCGTCGAGCAGTGCCGCGAAACGCTGATGCACCACCGCGTGATCCTCATCCTCGAAGCCGCCGGTGAAGAAGTGCGGCGTGTGGCCATACCCGTGCATCAAAGCAGCGAGCTCGTCCTCGGGGATGCGCGCCAGCACGGTGGGGTTGGCGATCTTGTAGCCGTTGAGGTGTAGCACCGGCAGCACTACGCCATCGGTGTGCGGATTGACGAACTTGTTCGAGTGCCACGACGTGGCCAAGGGCCCAGTCTCGGCTTCACCGTCACCAACCACCGCGAAAACCAGCAGATCGGGGTTGTCGAACGCGGCTCCATAGGCGTGAGACAGGGCGTAGCCGAGCTCGCCGCCCTCATGGATCGAGCCTGGCGTCTCGGGGGCACCGTGCGATGGGATGCCGCCGGGGAAGGAGAACTGGCGGAACAGTCGCCTGACGCCCTCGGCGTCTCCCGTGATGTCCGGGTAGGTCTCGGTGTAACTACCTTCCAAGTAGCTGCTAGCCACCAAGCCGGGGCCGCCGTGGCCTGGGCCCGTCACATACAGCGCGTTGGTTGCACGCTCAGCGATCGCTCGATTGAGGTGGGCGTAGAGGAAGGTGAGCCCGGGGGTGGTCCCCCAGTGGCCGAGCAGGCGCGCCTTGACGTGCTCGGGCTTGAGCGGTTCGCGCAGGAGTGGGTTGTCGAGAAGATAAATCTGGCCGACCGACAGGTAGTTGGCGGCTCGCCACCATAAGTCCACGCGTTGCAGCGTCTCGTCCGTCAACGTCTGGTCGGTCGATGCCTCACGGCTGGTCCAAGCGGTCTCGGTGGTCGTGTGCTGCGTCATGGCATTCCCAGCCTGTCGATTGCAACGGGTGATGAATCCGCACCTTCTTGACCGAGTGCGCGATCTCTCATAAATACTACTAAGTAACGTCGTTGTCGGGAGCGTTGTGCACGGTGATGGTGACGCCGCGGGCGCGCACAACGACGGACTGAAGGACGGCGAATCGGGGGTCCGGGATGTCCAAGAACGCGCGGCGCTGCAGACGTCGGAGCCCGGCGAGTCGTGAGTCCTCCAGCACTTGCTCGATCAGGGGCTTGTCGCCGCCGACCATCAGGGCATCCAGGTCTTCAGAGGCAAGCATGGTCACAACCCGTTCAGCCACTGAGCCCACGAGTCCGTCGGCTTGGTTGGCGCGCCTGCGGGCAAAGCGCTGTTGTGACTGACCACCAGCCGCGGTGCGTCCCTGAACATACTTCGTGCCACATTTGTGTGCCACGAGCGCCGCGCCATCCGCGATCCCGACGGCGTATCCCCCACGCCGGATCAGGATGACGCCAAGTCGCTGGGGTGACCCACTCCATTCCGACAGATCTGGCGGGAGCAACGCTGCAGGCTGCCACGCACTGATTCGGGCCCAGGAGCCATCGGCACCGCTCAGCAAGTATGCAGATCCGTCCAGTGACCACGTCGACTCGCCATGGCTGTCGGCAAAGCCAGCAACCCAGCGGTCTAGCCGCTCAACGGGGACGTCGATGCGGCGAGGTTCACTCACTCAGACGTTGAAGCCCAGGGCGCGCAGTTGGTCGCGGCCGTCGGGGGTGATCTTGTCCGGGCCCCACGGTGGCATCCAGACCCAGTTGATCCGGTAGCTGGACACCAAGCCTTCAAGGGCCTGGCCGACCTGCTCCTCGATGACATCGGTCAGCGGGCAGGCAGCACTAGTCAGGGTCATGTCGATGACGGAGTGGGCCTGCGGGTCGACCGTCACGCCATAGATCAGGCCTAAGTCAACGACGTTGATGCCCAACTCGGGGTCAACGACATCGCGCAGGGCCTCTTCGACATCAGCAACATTTGCGGGGGTCATGGTCTCGCTCATCAGTCAGCCTTTCGGACGTTTCGCTCAGGATCTCACGTGGGAAGAGTTTGGTGCAGAAGAAGTTGAAGAAATATCGACGCCGGCCTGCGCCAGCGCGTCGAGGTATGCCGTCCAGCCCAGCAGAGCGCACTTCACGCGGGCGGGGTATTTGGCCACACCGGCCAGGGCCACCGCGTCACCGATCTGCTCGGCATCGCCGGGGTCGGTGCCTCGGGAGGTCAGCATCGCTTTGACGTGGCCGTAGGTAGCGAGCGTCTGTGCCACAGGCTCGCCGACACACTCTTGGTTCAGGATCGACGTGGAGGCCACCGAGATGCTGCAGCCCAGCGCGTCGTAGGAAAGGTCAGACAGCACCGCGACGCCATCGACGTCGGAGACGTGGACGCGCAACGTGACCTCATCGCCACAGGTCGGGTTGATGTGGCTAACCTCGGCGTTCGAGCCCGGGCGTAGCCCAGCACCAACGGGTCGCTTGGAGTGATCAAGGATCAACTCGCCATACATGTCCATAAATCAGTTCCTCCCAGCCGAGTCGCTCACGGAAACGCCAAAGACCGCGGGCACTTCGTCGAGTGCCGCTACAAAGGCATCGATCTCGTCGGTGGTCGTGTAGATGCCGAAACTGACCCGCGTGCTGGCTGTCACGCCAAGTCGGCGGTGCAGCGGCCATGCGCAGTGGTGTCCAGTGCGCACGGCAATCCCCCGGTCGTCCAGCACTTGGCCGACGTCGTGAGGGTGAATGCCATCAACGGTGAACGCGACAGCACCAACGCGGATCGACGGGTCACTCGGGCCGAGCACTGTCACCCAGGGCCGCGTTTCCAACGCCGCGAGGGTATGCCGCATCAAGACTTGGTCGTGAGCAGCCACTCGGTCCATGCCTACCTCGGTGAGGTAGGCACACGCGGCAGCCAGACCCACGGCTTGAGCCGCGACGGGCACTCCAGCCTCGAAGCGCTGCGGAGGCGGCGCATACGTCGAGCCCTCCATCCGGACGATCTCGATCATCGAGCCGCCCGTCAAGAACGGCGGCATAGCGGCCAGCAACTCCGGTCGGCCCCACAGCACGCCGATGCCCGAAGGGCCAAGCACCTTGTGGCCGGTGAAGACCACGAAGTCCGCGCCCAACGTCGACACATCAACGGGCAGGTGCGGCACCGACTGACACGCGTCAACGACTACTAGCGCGCCCACGGCGCGAGCCGCGTCGACATACGGAGCGAGGTCGTTGTGCGTGGCCAACACGTTGGACACGTGAGTCAGCGCCACGACCCGAGTCTTCGGGCCGATCACCGTCTCCGGTGCCCGTAAGGCGCCGTCGTCGGTCACGTCGATCCAACGCAGGGTTGCACCGGTCCGGCGAGCCAGCTCTTGCCACGGCACCAGGTTTGCGTGGTGCTCCATGACGGACACGACGATCTCGTCGCCCACACCGATCTGCAACCGCGCGGCGGCAGCCGGGTCAGCGCCATCCAAAGCACCAGGTGCCCCGGCGTTGCTTAACGCATAGGCCACCAGGTTGATGGCCTCGGTACCGTTCTTGGTGAAGACAATCTCGTCGGGCTGCCCACCGAGGAACGCAGCGACCGTGGCACGCGCAGACTCGAAAGCCTCCGTCGCCTCTTCGGCCAACTGGTGCGCGCCACGGTGAACGGCGGCGTTGTGCTTGGTGTAGAACTCGTGCTCAGCGTCGAGCACCACCGACGGTTTTTGCGAGGTCGCACCGCTGTCCAAATAGACCAGCGGGCGACCGTCACGCACGGTGCGCGCAAGGATCGGGAAGTCGGCCCGAATACGGGCCAACTCCCCTACACCCAGCGGCTCACTCATGCGCATAAGACCGGCAGAGATCAGGCCGTGACCGCGGTGTAGCGGTCGTAGCCTTCGCTCTCGAGGCGGTCAGCGAGCTCGGGGCCACCAGACTCGGCGACCTTGCCCTCGATGAAGACGTGCACGCGGTCGGGCTTGATGTACTGCAGGATCCGCGTGTAGTGCGTGATCAGCA
>JBBSVB010000277.1:0-3926 GCA_038233875.1 Actinomycetales bacterium
ATCCCGCCGCGCTGGGAGCCGGTGAAGGCAACAGCCCTGACGACGGGAGCATCGACGAGAGCCAATCCGGCATCCATACCGGTGACCATTGCGAACGTTCCCGTTGGTGCTCCGGCCTCGGTCAGCGCCTGATGTGCGGCGTCGGCCAGAGCGGCGCTGAGCCTGGGGTGTGCGGGGTGGCCCTTGGCCAGCACCGGGCATCCGGCAGCGAGCGCGGACGTGGTGTCGTGGCCGAGGACGCCGAAAGCAAACGGGAAGTTGCTGGCACCGAAGACCGCTACCGGGCCTACCGGCATACGGACTCGGCGCAGGTCGGACCCGTCGGGAAGGTGGTCGATGCTGGCGGCGAAGCAACTGCCTTCGACCGCGACGGAGGCGTAGAAGCGGGCCTGAGCTGCGGCTTTGCCCAACTCGCCCCTGAGCCGTTCGAATCCGAGACCGGTTTCTTCTTCCGCTAAGAGCACCAACGTGTCGGCGTTGCTTTCGAGGGCGCACGCCAACGCATCGAGCCAACCGGCGCGGGTGTGCGGCGAGTGGCTTGCGACCTCGTGGGCCGCCGATCCGGCGTTGCCCAGCGCGGTGGCAAAATCGTCTGCGCTCGTATGCCGAATTTCCCCACGGGCGCTGCCGTCGCGGGGGTCGTAACTAACGTCGGCGCTGACCAGTGAAGTGCTAACCACTGAGGCGCTCACTGGCTCGACGCGTCGCGGATGGCACCGGCCAAGACGTCGAGACCCTCGGCGAGCAGTTCTGGCTCGATCACCAGCGGTGGCAACAGACGGATCACGTTGCCGAACGTGCCGCACACCAACACCAACACGCCGGACGCGTGGCATGCTGCGGCGATGGCCTTGGCGAGCTCCGGCGCGGGGTCCAGAGTTCCTGGCGCGGTGAACTCGATCGCCATCATGGCTCCGCGTCCGCGGACCTCGGCGATGGTGCCCACCTTGGCGGCCAGCGGCTCAAGCACTCCGCGGACCTGGGTCTCAATGCGCTGGGCGGCGCCCAACAGGCCGCCGTCCTCCAACATGGACAACACTCCGAGTGCTTCCGCGCACGCAAGCGGGTTGCCGGCATACGTGCCGCCCAGACCGCCCGGGTGGACTGCGCCCATCAGTTCGACGCGACCGGTGACGGCTGACAGCGGCAGGCCGCCACCGAGGGCCTTGGCCGAGACGACCAAGTCGGGCACGATGCCTTCGTGCTCGCTGGCGTACATGGTGCCGGTGCGACCGGTGCCAGCCTGGACCTCGTCGGCCACGGAGACGATCCCGTGGCGTCGGGCGATTTCTTGGACGCCGGGTAGGAAACCGGGGGAGGGCACGATAAACCCGCCTTCGCCCTGGATGGGCTCGACGACGATCGCGGCGATCTGGTCGGCGCCGACTGAGGCGAGCAGGTCTTCGAGAGCGGCAAGGGCTTCGGTCGTGCAGTGCTGCGGGCCGGTGGGCCAGCGCAGCGGGTAGGCGAACGGCGCGCGGTGCACGTGTCCGGGGAAGGGACCGAAGCCGTGCTTGTAGGGCATCTCTTTGGCGGTCATCGCCATCGTCATCATGGTGCGGCCGTGGTAGGCGTGATCGAAGACCACGACGTCGGCGCGACCGGTGGCGCTGCGGGCGATCTTGACCGCGTTCTCGACGGCCTCGGCACCGGTGGTGAAGAGCGCAGTGTGCTTGGCGTGGGTGCCGGGGGTGAGTCGGTTGAGGGTCTCGGCGACCTCGAGGGAGCCGTCGTACTCGGCCACCATGAAGCAGGTATGCGTGAACTTCGCGGCCTGTTCCTGCACGCGGCTCACGACCTCGGGGGCGCTGGCACCGACGCTGGTCACGGCGATGCCCGAACCGAAGTCGATCAGCTGATTGCCATCGACATCAACGATGATGCCGCCTTCGCTGCGGTCGACCCAGATCGGTAGCACGGTGCCCATACCCAATGGCACGGCTGCGTCACGGCGTTGCTGTAGGCGCATGGACTCCGGGCCAGGGATCGGCGTGCGCACTATCCGACGCTGCTGGACGGGGGCGAACGTGAGGTCGAGGACCGACATAGAACTCCTTCACAACGGGTGCGGCGTACTCGATCCACCATAGAAGCCGCGCCAACTCTTAGATTAGGATGATGTGACTAATAACCTGGATTGTTGGCCGTTTCATCCAATGAGGGGGTGGAGTGGTGGCACATCTGCTGGAATTGTGTGCGGCCTTGGGGCCGGACCTCTCGCCGGTGCCAGAAGCGGTCGTTCCCGGCGCTGAGCTCAGCGGCGTGCATGTCAGCGAACTCAGTGACCCCACGTCCTTCCTGGAGGGTGGCGAGTTGCTCCTGACCACAGGTATACCCCTGCGCCTGACGGGACTCGACACCACGGCATACGTCTCCCGGCTGGTGCGTAGGGGGGTGCTGGGTCTGGCGTTGGGTCTGGGCCCCGTGCACGCCGAGGTGCCGCCCGTGCTCCGGGCTGCGTGTGCCGATCTGGGTTTGGCGTTGTTTACCGTGCCTCCGCCAACGCCGTTCTTGACGATCTCGCGGACGTACTGGGGCTTGATTGCCCAATCGGGGCGCCAGGAACTCAGTGCCGCCCTTGGCGCTCAGCGCGCGTTGGTGCGCGCGAGCGCCGGTGCTCGACCCGCCGAAACCATGGTCCGTCGGCTTTCGGAAGTCATCGATGGGTGGGCGGTGCTGCTCTCTGCCGACAGCACCGTCCTGACCGTCCGACCCCGCGAGCACGGGCCGCAGGCCGAACAGGTCTCGCAAGAGGTCTCGCGCCTGCGCATGGCGGGTCCGCACTCGTCGGCCACTTTCCCGCTCGACGGTGACGATGTCGTGGTCTACCCGCTCAACGCCGGGGGCCGTTTCACCGGATACCTCGCAGCCGGTTGTCAGCGTCCGATGAGTCCTAGCGATCGGCACCTCATCGTGACGGCGGCGGCCCTGCTCGCTCCGGGAGCCGCCGAGGACAGCCCGTCGTCGTCACAGCGCCCTGGGGTTCACGCCGTCCTGGCCAGTTTGATCCTGGATGGCGATCTCGACGTTGCCTACCGATTAATGCACGAGTTCGGCGTCAATGGTGCTCCGGGGCCGGTGCATCTCGTGGCCCTGCACCCTGCGCCATCGGCCGACGACACGGTGGACGAGGCGGTGCGACGCTTTCTCTCGACACCAGCCAACCCTGCCTTCGCGGTGCGACGCCGTGGATCGGTGCTTGTGGTGGTGTCCGGGAGCGTCGAGGACGCCGTGATCAGACGCTGCCATCAGTGGCTACGGACCACGGAACCGCTCCTTCGTATGCTGAGCACGGGCCTGATCGGGGCCGCCCAGTGTCAACACGTGCAGGCGAGCTTGTTGCGAGACGTAGCGGCGTTGCTGCCGGGGACGGTGTCCGTTCCCGAGCCGCGTCCGCCCGTTGGCGGTGCCACCATCGACCTTGAGCATTTGCGCAACTACCCCCGCGTCGACCTACTGTCGGCAGTGACGGCATACCTGCGGGCACGAGGGCACTGGGAGGAAGCGGCGCGTGACCTGGGGGTGCATCGCAACACCCTGCGCTATCGCATCGCCACCGCTAGCCGTGTTTTGGACCGTGACCTCGCTGATCCGGATGTGGCTGCCCACCTCTGGCTGAGCCTGCGCGAGGAAGGGCTTGCCTGAGGGATTGTTCGGGTCCCTAGGCGGGTGAACCGGCGCAGATGACCGATGTGCGCGCCGATCATGTGTTCGCGGCGGGGGGTGGCATGCACAACGGTCATCTGCCTGGGTGCTCTGTGACGTAGGGGAGCACCGTCGAGCCGTCCCCCATCGAGCCATCAGCAATGACCCCCAGCGATCCGTCTTGTTGCATGATCACGGCGCGCAAGCCATCCAGGCTTCCGTGGCCCGACTCACGAGCGGCGGTATGCACGTCAGCCTCGGTGAGTTGGTGCTTGCGCAGC
>JBBSVB010000278.1:0-3917 GCA_038233875.1 Actinomycetales bacterium
CGTCCCAAGCGTGTAGCAACTGCATGAAATGACCCCAGTGGGTGTTTCCGCGGGAGGCCGTCGGCATCTCAGTGTCAGGTCGTGCTAAGCAGCCAGCAGCTCGGCCACCCAGCGCAACTGCTCGCGCTCATGGAAGGGCCCACCGCCTTCGTGCCCATTCCACGGGTACTCGACGATCGCCTTGGGGCCACCCCACGCCTGGTATGCCGCATAGACCGTGGACGGCGGACACACCGGGTCCATCAACGCGACAGAAAACAGCGCGGGCACGCGTCCGCGGCTCGCCAACACCGCAGCGTCGACGTAGGACAAGGTGGTGAACGCCTGCTCGGCTTTGTCTCGGTGCACGGCGAGGTATCGGCCCAATTCGGCATACGGATTGATGTCGGTCATCTGGGCTGCCCGCCAAACGTCGCACATGAAAGGGACGTCGACCATGGCCCCGAGGACTCGATCTTGCAGGGCGGCGGCAGCGATGGAGATGCCGCCGCCCTGGCTCCCGCCGCAGGTCATCACTCGATCCGGGTCGGCTTGGGGCAGATGCGTCACCGCGTCCACGGCCATGACAGCGTCGGTGAAGACCCGCGTGTAGTAGTAGTTTTCGGCGCTCTCCAGCCCTCTGGTGAGGTAGCCCGGAGCGGCCGGCCCCGATCCGACTGGGTCGGGCGTGTCACCGATTCCGTATCCCGCACCCTGGCCTCGCGTGTCCACCTCCAGGCAGGCATACCCGGCAGACACCCACAGCGGCACCTCGTGCGACAACCCCCGGCCGCGGCCATACCCCTGGTATTTCACCACCACTGGCAGCGGCCCCTCGACTCCGGCCGGTCGGTGATACCACGCGCCGATGCGGTGACCGTGGGCTCCGCTGAACCACACCTCGTCGGTCGCGACACGGCTCAGCCCTGTGTCGACGGGCTCAACACTCAGCGCTTCGG
Organism: Actinomycetales bacterium; assembly: GCA_038233875.1. Classification (GTDB taxonomy): domain Bacteria; phylum Actinomycetota; class Actinomycetes; order Actinomycetales; family Dermatophilaceae; genus Ornithinicoccus. Next base: position 939 of record JBBSVB010000278.1, read on the forward strand.
TAAGGCTCCTCGCCACGGCCAACTGCTCGACCCAGAACGCGTCGAGGTCTTCAGGCGGCTGGGTAGAGCTGACGTAGGTGCGTAACTGGTCGAGAGGCAGATCGTAGAGGGGCACGAAAAAAACGTACCAACGAAGCCAGCCGAAGGGGCTCCAGTCGCAATCACGACGTGAGCTGGTAGCCGCCCGCGTTCGTTAGACCCGACTGGATCGTGGCTTCTGTGAGTGCTTCGGCGCTCACCACAGTCACCGAAGACATCCCGTCAGCATTGAGGTCAACAGAAACCTGCCGCACGCCCTCGAGCGCTTCCAGCTCGGAGGTCACCGCCTGAACGCAGTGGCCGCACGTCATCCCCGTGACGGAGTAGGTCTGCGTGACGGTCTCCATCCCCATGCCTTCTGTGCCCATGTCGCGTTCTTTCCTGTCTGTGGATGAAGCCGCCTCGGTGTGGTTACAACCGCAGCCGCAACCGCAGCCGCCCGATGCCTGCTCGGTCAGCGGGAGAAGGGTGGTCTCGGTATGCATAAATGTTCCTCTCGATCAACGTCGTCGTAAGCGGGGCCCGTAGGTTTCGGAAGCCTCAGCATACCCCAGGTGGGTATCCGCGCAAACTCGAAGATTTGCCCGATGGACCAACATTCAATTTCTCCGTTACTGAAACGTGACAACGCTTGCATGCGCATGTCTTCAAGGACTTCCCGGCGACCCACGTTGGCATCTACGCCGGCAACGGCAAGTTCTACGACTCGGGCCGCTCGACCCGGGGCACCTCGCTTCGTCAGATCTTCCCTGGCAAGGTGAGTTACGGACGCGTCAACTAAAGTATCTGCTGTGACTCCCACTACGCTTACCCGCGCAAGGCTTGAGAGCAGATAACCACCCGAAAGTGACCCCGCTATGAACGCCGCTCAGACAACACCCACATCCCCTGGGTATGCAGACACCAAAGGCGCGCAGATCAAGCGGCTGCAGCGGGTTGAAGGCCAAGTGCGCGGAGTGCGGCGCATGGTCGAAGAGGACACCTACTGCATCGATGTCCTCACCCAAATCTCGGCTGCCACCAAAGCCCTCGAAGCCGTCGCTCTCGGGCTCCTAGACGAGCACCTCAGCCACTGCGTCCGAGAAGCCATCCAGGCCGGCGGCGATGACGCCGAAGGCAAAATCACAGAGGCTTCGGCCGCTATCGCGCGCCTCGTGCGCTCCTAGAGAGCCTTCGACCTCAAAGGCGTCCGCCACCGGGACAAACTCGTCGCTGGCCCTCGCCGGCGACCACCCAGACGGCGGTGATAACTATTACCCCTATGGGGTACGCGGCAGGTGATGGACTGTGAGGCACCGGTCCCAACGATGGCGGCGCACTGTCGAGAGAGCTGATCGCCGCACGTTCTACGCGTCATGGTTACTGCCGCTGCTGCTCATCGTCATGCACGGGCTCAGCCTGCCGGACGCTGCACCCGCGATACACCTGATGCCTATCACCACAGCGACGCATGCCCCCCAACCACTTTTGCCCGAGGGTGAGGCCGGCTCGGCCGACACGCAAACCCGAGAAGTCACCCTCGACACCGGCCGCCATCAGCCAGGCCACGCCGAGGTCATCGCCCAGGCATGCCTCGCGATCGTGCTCCTGATCCTTGTTCACATCCGGCCTAGGACCACTGCGTCACTGCACCACCGGATGGCCTCGACCGACCCACGAAACCACCGCACGGTGCCCCGCCTGATCGACCGGCCCAGTCCACGGCACCTGTTGTGCGTCATGCGCACCTGAGCGCAGGCCGTAGACGTCTAGATCTTCACCGTGCCCATGTTCCTACGAAGGCGCGTCCTCCCTCCATACCAACACATCAGGAGTTTCCGATGCACCTCACGCGCACCTCCACCCTGTCCACCGTCGCTATCGCCGCCACCTTGGTCTTGTCAGCCTGCTCTTCGGACCCCGAGCCGACACAGACCAACTCGGAGTCCTCCGAGGAAAGCACAGCCGTCGCCGACTTCAATGACGCCGATGTCGCCTTCGTGACGGGCATGATCCCGCACCACCAACAGGCCGTTTCGATGTCTCAGATGGCCGAGGATCGGGCCGGCTCAGACGTGTCCGCCCTAGCCACCCAGATCGAAAGCGCACAAGAGCCCGAGATCGAGACGATGACTCAATGGTTGGACGATTGGGGCCAGGCGACGCCTTCCTTTATGGGCGACATGGGCGACATGAGCGACATGGGCGAGATGTCCGGCATGATGCAACCCGAGGACATGGAGGAACTCATGAGTGTTCGCGGCGATGAGTTCGACACACTGTGGTTGGACATGATGATCGAGCATCACACCGGCGCCATCACCATGTCGCAGACTCAGAAAGACGAAGGCATTAATCCCGAGGCTGTGGCTCTGGCCGACACCATCATCGAAGCCCAGCAGGCCGAGATTACTGAGATGACGCAAATGCTCGAAAGCAACTGAGACGGCCACGTTGTAGCGGGCATCGCCGACGCTGACACGGTCAACCTCCGGGCAGGACCGTGATCCAGTAATACCAAAATCTGACCGCGATCAAGGCGGCAATGACCGGGACCCAAGCGATAGCCAGGGTCGGGGCGTACGTGGTGAACGCTCCGGCTCGCTCTCGGGTCCAGTGAGCTGTTGTGGTGGCGGAAATGATGATGGTCACGACCCACACGACCATGCAGTAGGGGCCCAGGGCACGAACACGACACCCGCCGTGGTGATCACGGCGAAACCGAAGACGCCCAAAATGGGGTTCGGGAAGCCCAAAATTTCCGCCTGGGCCGTGGTCATGATGGACCCGCAACTCAGGATGGGGTTGATGCTGCAGGTCGGGATGTAGGTGGGGTCGGTGAGTAGTTCGACCATGTCGATGAGCAACGCGGCCGCGGACACCGACCCGATGAGCCCACACACCAGGAGCAACCAACCCGTGGCGTGGTGACCGACCAGTTGCTCAGTCGGCGAGGGCGTC
>JBBSVB010000279.1:0-3896 GCA_038233875.1 Actinomycetales bacterium
AGCTGGGGGGGCAAACGCAGCTGGGGTTGGCGGCCGCTTGGAAGGCCGAGGGTGTGCCGATTGTGGGCACCTCGCGCGAGGCCATTCACTTGGCTGAGGACCGCGGGGCCTTCGGTCGGGTGCTCGCAGAGACGGGATTGACGGCGCCCCGGCACGGAATCGCCTACACGGTGGCAGACGCGTTAGATGTTGCTCACACCATCGGGTATCCGGTGCTGGTGCGTCCCTCCTACGTGCTCGGTGGGCGCGGCATGGAGATCGTGTATGACGACGCGTCGCTGGAGCAGTACGTCTCCCGTGCTACGCAGGCCTCCTCAGAGCACCCCGTGCTGGTGGACCGGTTCCTGGACGAGGCCGTCGAGATCGATGTGGACGGTCTGTATGACGGCCACGACCTCTACCTCGGCGGGATCATGGAGCACATCGAGGAGGCCGGTATCCACTCTGGTGACTCCGCCTGCGTGCTGCCCCCCATCACCCTTGGCCGCGAGGAGATGCGCCAAGTCCGTGAAGCCACCCGTCTGCTCGCTGAGGCCATCGGAGTGCGTGGCCTGATCAACGTTCAGTTCGCGCTCGCACAAGACGTGCTCTACGTGTTGGAAGCCAACCCACGGGCCAGTCGCACCGTCCCTTTCGTGGCCAAGGCGACCGGCGTTGCCCTAGCCAGGGCTGCAGCCCGGGTGATGCTCGGTGCCACGATCGAGGACCTAAGGGCCGAAGGCATGCTGCCCCGCGACATCGACGGAGGCATGTTGCCACCGGATGCCCCCGTCAGCGTCAAGGAGGCGATCCTGCCGTTCCGCCGGTTCCGCACCCAAACGGGGCAGGCCATCGACTCGATCTTGGGCCCGGAGATGCGCTCGACCGGTGAGGTCATGGGCATCGACGCCGATTTCGGCACCGCATTCGCCAAGTCGCAGTTGCGGGCTGGGTCGGCGCTGCCTACCGAGGGCATTGTCTTCGTCTCCGTGGCCAACCGCGACAAGCGCTCGATGATCTTCCCGATCAAGCGTTTGGTTGATCTCGGCTTTCACGTGATCGCCACCGCCGGCACCGCGGACGTGCTGCGCCGCAACGGCATCACATCACAGGTCGTGCGCAAGCACAGCGAAGGCGTGGGCCCCAACGGTGAGCCCACGATCGTGGACCTGATCACCTCCGGCGAGGTCGCCATGGTGGTCAATACGCCGTCGGGTCGCGACGCCCGCGCCGACGGTTACGCCATTCGTGCCGCTACCACCAGCATGGACCGGCCCATCATCACCACCGTCCAGCAGTTGGGTGCCGCCGTGCTGGGTATCGAAGCGATGGGCGCGGGCACGATGAAGGTCGCCTCGTTGCAGGAGCACACGGCGCGACTCGACCTGTTCAACCACGCCGGACGAATGCACCGGAGATAGAGGCGTGAACGACGTGGCACAGGACAACACGGCAGGGCAGGGCAGGCTTCCCTTTGGGGTGCGCATGCACGCCGCGATGGGCGAGTTCGGACCGTTGTGTGTCGGGATCGACCCGCACCCTCACCTGCTGGCCGAGGTCGGCCTGCCGGATTCGCCAGCAGGCATCGAGCGGTTCGCTCAGGCCATTTTGGAAGCGGTCGGTGGCAGGGTTGCTGCCGTCAAGCCGCAATCGGCCTTCTTCGAACGGCACGGCTCGGCCGGCATTGCGGTGCTCGAACGCCTGCTCACAAACTGCGCTAGTGCTGGCACCATTTCGATCTTGGACGTCAAGCGTGGTGACATCGGGTCCACCATGACGGCATACGCCCAGGCGTATCTGCTCGATGGCGCGCCGCTGGCCGCCGATGCGGTCACGCTCAGTCCCTACCTGGGATACGAAGCGCTGCGTCCTGGCATCGACATGGCACGGGCACACGGCCGAGGCGTGTTCGTGTTGGCGCTGACGTCCAACCCCGAGGGCGCCTCGGTGCAACGTCAAGGTCAGCCGAGCGTTGCTGCCCGGATGATCCAACACGTCAGCAGTGACAATGACCGCAGTTTTGACGCTCGCGGTCTCGACGGGCCGGGGGACCTTGAGTCGACCCCTGGTGATGTGGGGCTGGTCATTGGTGCCACCCGCGCCGACGCGCTGAGCGAGTTGAATCTGCTCGGGCTGCTGCGCTCATCGCGGGCTATCGTCTTGGCGCCCGGGGTCGGAGCCCAGGGTGCCACCCCTGCCGACGTAGCGGCTGCGTTCGTCGGCCACACGGCATACGTCCTAGCGCCGGTGAGTCGTGGTGTGCTGGCCCAAGGGATTGGTGTGCAGGCAATTCGTTCTGCGAGTGCGGCTCTCGGCTCGGCTCTGAGTGAAGCTCTTCGGTGAAAAGGCAATCCGATCGAGGCCACGCCTCGAATCCCTTCCACGAGGACACGGGACAGTGCTGACGTTGACCGGTTTGTCGCGCGTCCGAGTTTGGCATGAGTGTGTGCAGTCGCTAGGTTCGCATGAGGGATTGCCGCCGCGGCGGACCTTGCCCGCGACGGCAAGGCCGTTACGCCATACGGTAGGTCGCGACGCAGGATGCGCGAGCACGACGGAAATGAAGGAGATCAGTGGTGGCACTACCTCAGCTCACAGCAGAACAGCGGGCGGACGCTCTGGCGAAGGCGGCACACGCGCGTCGCGAGCGCGCGGCCGTCAAGAACCGGCTGAAAAACTCTCAGGGATCGCTTGCGGGTGTGATCGCGCAGGGGCGCGAGGACGACGTCGTCGGCAAGATGAAGGTTTCAGCATTGTTGGAGTCCATGCCGGGCGTGGGGCGCGTTCGCGCGACCGCGATCATGGAAGAGATTGGCATCTCGCCGAGCAGGCGGGTGCGCGGGTTGGGCGCAAACCAAGCCGAAAAGTTGCTCGCGCGCTTCAGCCAAAGCTAGTCGCCACTTGGTCGACGGCTCGGCGCTGGCGGCGTCGATGAGTTCGCTTCGATCGCGTCTGGTCGTGCTGGCTGGGCCTACTGCGGTCGGTAAGGGGACGGTCGCCGAGCACATTCGCGCCACCCACCCCCAGATTTGGGTGTCGGTGTCGGCGACCACCCGACCGGCACGTTCTGGGGAGGAAGACGGCAAGCACTACCACTTCGTTTCGGACACCGAATTTGACCGTATGCAGGAAGCGGGCGAGTTATTGGAATGGGCCGTGGTCCACGGTCGGGCCAAGTACGGCACCCCGTTGAAACCGGTCCAAGAGATTCTGACCGAGGGGCGACCCGCGCTTTTGGAGATCGACCTTCAGGGGGCCCGCCAAGTCCGAGCGTCCATGCCCGAAGCGTTATTCGTATTTCTCGCACCGCCGTCGTGGGACGAATTGGTCCAGCGGTTGGTTGGTCGGGGGACCGAACCACAGGCCGAGCGCGAGGTCAGATTGCAGACGGCCCGGGGAGAATTGGCGGCCTCGAAGGAGTTCGATGTCACCATCGTGAACGACAATGTGCATCGGGCCAGCGAAGAACTCGTATCATTGATGACGGATCCAACCACCAGCACGACCAACAGAGGGACACCCATTCCGTGATCGGCACAGTTGCGCACCCCGACGGCATCACCAACCCGGCCATTGACAGCCTGCTCGAGAAGGCTGACAGCAAGTACACCTTGGTCATCTACGCGGCGAAGCGCGCCCGTCAGATCAACGCCTATTACTCGCAGTTGAGCGAAGGCCTCTTGGAGTACGTCGGCCCGCTGGTTGACGCTGAGCAGACCGACAAGCCGCTGTCGATTGCGTTGCACGAGATCGACCAGCGCAAGTTGGCCACCAGCAGCCCCGACGCCTCTTCTAGCTGAGCCGCGCCCCGGTATGCGGGTCGTACTGGGGGTTGGTGGCGGGATCGCCGCCTACAAGGCGTGTGCACTGCTGCGGCGGCTTATCACGCAAGGCCATGACGTCACGGTAGTGCCCAC
>JBBSVB010000280.1:0-3889 GCA_038233875.1 Actinomycetales bacterium
ACCTGCTGAACCTCACCTAAGAATTGCGTACGCTGAACCACACCCGTGACCTCGCAACGCGTCTATGAACTGCTTCGACACAGCCATAATCACCGAGGTCACGGGCCCACACGCTCAAGCGGCAAGTCCGGGCGTGCCCGGTCAAGTTCGAAGAGCCGGTTTGACTTCGGCGGTGTCAAATATTGCACGATGGAATGGCCTCGGGTGGTGGTGTAATAATTCTTGGTCCCGTCATCCGTGTCTGTGCGGGATCGAGTCGGGTCTGGCTAAGGGAGCGTGTGAATGAGTTCTTGTCGTAGGTCGCAAAGAATAATTCGCAGACGTTGTTTTCATAACACACACCTGTTCTCCCTAACGGTTCTGCCAAGGCGTTTCTCGTGCAGTATCGGGCGGAATCTGCGGATGTACATGTGGTGTCGCGGCCGAGGGTGAAGGATAAATGCGGGCGCCGGGGCGGAAATTGGCCCAGGCCCTTTCCATCGCCGTGACCAAGCCGGTTCGCATGCGGTCATCGATCGCCCGTTCCACCCGGTGTGAGAGCGCAGGTCGATCGCAGTAGGGGCAGTCCAACCTCGCAGGTCGTGACGTAGGTGATGTCCGAGCACCACTTTTGGTTTGGCACCCCAGGCTTGAATTTGCTCCGTTCACGTCCGGGCGTTGACCGGGGCCCCACCGGGAACGGTGGTCCGCTTTAAGGCCCCTAGAATGATGTCCTTGCGGCTTAGCGGGTTTGATTAATCGCCACACCCGCTTGCCTCCAAATTCGGGGCCCAAGCCGACCCGGATCCGGCAGACATAAGGGCACTACGATCCATCTCCCAGATCCTGATCGGGGTCGTCAACACCTCATCGGCATTCGCACTGACACGGCATTGGCATGGCGCAGGCCACCGCGCCACGCGTAAAACCCAGGACGGGAAACCTCCAGCTGCTCACATAAACACCACCGAGAACTCATCCACATCCGCCCAGTCCGTCATTGCAGCAAGCGTCACTGCTGCTCTTCCGCGAACGAGGTCCCCAACCTTTTCCGTTATATCGATATCGACATCATTTGCGAATCTCGCCTGTATCTTCACTTCGGTGTTCTCAGTCCACGTTCTTGTAGTCCTGACGTAACCGGATTAACTCCGCACGCTCGGGCTCCGTCGACTGCCCATTCCGTGCCTGCGCCGTCTCTCTGCCCTTGCGCTCCTTTTCACCCCTTTACTAGCGTCATCTCATGCGCATAAATATTGCGTGCGACCTCAGCGAATGACCGGCGGCTGATCCAACGCAAAAAAACGCGCTCGCCTTGCGCTCAAACGTTAAACTAGGGAGTGTCGAACCCACCCTGCAGCCCTCAAACTCTCAGGCGGTTAAATCGCGTTGCCACCAAAACCAAGCACGGCCCAAACCCAAGACCCCCAGAAATGTGGCTGAAAGAAGTTAACTTCTTTGCCTCTTGTTTATGCAAAGGAGCCAATCTTTAGTCACTCTTCATACCTACGGTGGGGGCGGCTGCGGGATCGTGCCGGAATCGTCGGGGCGGAAGTCGAATTCGGTGTTCTGGGTCACGAACAGATTGTCGATCAAGCTACCGGAGAGATCGTCGGATTCACTGTCTCGGACCGTTGCCACGAGGTAGCCGCGCCGCCGAACCCGAGCATGTCCTCCCTGAGCCAGGACTCGATCTCCGGGCCCTGGCTCACGAACTCCTTCAGCGCCTGCGCGTCGTAGCCACCCTGATGCAGCTGCAGAAAATGCGGCGGCTTCCCTGCCCAAAAGCGCGCCACCCGAACCATCGAGCGCTTCATCACCATCACCCCCGTGGACATCGAAACGGCGCTCATGCTCAGGACGTTCAAAGGCTAATACCCAAGCGAGTCTTGCGTCTTCTCGACCAGCGGTCCGCATCCCCGACGACCCCCATCTGAGCGCAGATGTAGATGGTTCTTGACATCAGCTGATGCCGACTTCTGAAAATGGCCGAGATGCCCAATTCTGAACCGGGCTCCAAACGTGTGGAAACAGTTCGCGGTGCCGCGATACCCAACTGAGCGCCTTACGGGCTGCTCGATCTACGAATCGATCGGTTGCGAAACCCTTTCTTCCTCAGGTCGTCGATTCTGAATTGCTCTTGCGCTTTCGACCGGCCTACTCGACGCGGTCAGGAGGGGCGTGGACCCCAGGAGGGGTCGGGGACACCAGGCGGCAAGATTTTGCGACGCGGTCTAGCGGCGCGCGCTGACTTGGCTGTTGCGGGCGGGTCGGTGGCGTCGGACTCCCCCGGCTCTTTGGCCCCGGGCCAGGTCTTGGAGGCACGCGCGGTCAAGATGAAGGACTTCACTAGCGGGGTCCCCTCGAAGCCCTCCGGCAACAGCAACGGCCGCAACCCCAGACCGCTGCCGTCCGCGAAATCAGTGAAGGTGACGCCAAACATCTCGTGAGTCTCCCGCTCGTGCCAGGCGGCCCCAGCAAAGAGCGATGTCACGCTCGGGACAGCCTCGCCGTCAGACACAAGCGTATGCAGCATCACCCGCGACAGCGTGTCCGGCGGACTTGGCGGGGCACTGGCGTAGAGGTGAACGACGAGCGTCATGCCGCGAGCAGCGGGCTCGTCATCCCAGGTTCCGTCGCCGCGAGCCCCGGTGTGATCGACGGCTGAGAGCCAATCGAAGAAGTCGTAACCGTGCTCTTTGGCCGCAGCGACCTCGGCATACCAGTCGGAAAGTGGGACGGTGCACAAGGTGAGGCCGGGCTCCAGATCGCTCACCTGTCGGCGCTGCTTTGCTCAGCGCCATTGGCCGCCTCGAGACGGCTTCGACGCTTCGGCGGGCGAACCACACCACGACTCAGAGCGGCAACGTTTGCGCGAGAGTCGCGAGCACGACCGGGTCGCTCGTGCTTGATCTGCTCTTGCAGCGTAATGATGCCGTTGAGCAGCGCCTCGGGGCGCGGCGGACAACCGGGCACATAGACGTCGACCGGCACGATTTGATCGACGCCCTTGGTCACACAGTAGGAGTCCCAGTACGGGCCACCCGAGTTGGAGCAGGCCCCAAACGAGATCACGTACTTCGGCTCGGGCATCTGGTCGTAGAGCCGCCGGATCGCCGGGGCCATCTTGTCGGTCACCGTGCCCGAGACGACCATAAGGTCGGACTGCCGAGGCCCCGGAGCAAAGGGGATCACGCCGAGGCGGATGAAGTCGTGCCGCGCCATCGAGGCCGCGATGAATTCGATCGCGCAACAAGCGAGCCCAAAGTTGAAGACCCATAGGGAGTAACGCCGACCCCAGTTGAGCACCACCCGCACGGCGGCGGGCGCTCGATCGGCGGCGGGGCCGACTCGGGGCATCGGAAGGTCGGTCATGTCACCACCACCGCAGCAATCCGCGCCGCCACGCGTGCGCTAGGCCGAGGGCGAGTACCCCGATGAAGATGCCCATCTCCACCAGCGACGCCAACCCCAATTCGGTCCGCAGCACCAGCGCCCACGGGAAGAGATAGACGGCGTCCACCGCAAACACGACATACAGAAACGCGAAGACGAGGTAGCGCAGGCTCCCCTGGCTCCACCCCTGCCCAATCGGGTCTACGCCTGACTCGTATGTCGCCAGTTTGGCGGCCGTGACGTGGCTTGGGGCCAGCAGACGGCGCACGCCAGCGGCAGCGGTCACCAGGGCAAGCCCCAGCAACACCACCATCAGCACCACTGCGTAATCGGACATCAGGATGCAGCCTACCGATGCTGACTTACTGGCTGATCTCTTGTCGGAGCAGTTGAAGCGTGTCGGAGGCGGGGCCGAGCACGACGTTGGGGTCGAGGCGGCCTGTCGGCGACGCCAGGTCGAACGCGTAGGTGCCGTAGCCCAGGCTGCGGTCGACGACGACCTCCGCAGCCAGCC
>JBBSVB010000281.1:0-3888 GCA_038233875.1 Actinomycetales bacterium
CCGCCGCCGCAGGATGCGAAGGTCGGTCTGCCGCATCGCAGCCCGAATGGCAAGGTCGTTTGCGTGCGTAATCAGAGTCGGGTCCTCGGTGACCTGCCGGGTCCACTCCGCCGCCGGAGTCAACCCGTGGGCCGAGTGAACGTGAACCGTGTTGTAACGGTGGACCCGCTTCTGGACTTCGCTGACCGCCTCTTCGTAGAGGAGGACGTCGTCGGCGTGCGGTGGTAGCGCCGCCTTGCGGGGGTCGCCCTTCTTGTAGTCCGTGCGGTCATAGCCAGGCATGTCCCTGGTGAGGTTCTTGACGGTGCGGTTGTAACGCTCGATGCCGCCGTTCTGCTGCGGCTCATACGCGTCGCTGTAGCGTCGCGCGATGTCGGCAGCGATGAGACCCAACGACGTGGCTTCGGCAACGAAGTTGCCTCCACGGTCGGACCGCAACGAGCGCGGCTTCCCGCCGACGAACACACCGTCATCGAAGTAGTGCCCCTGAACGGCAGACGCAATCGTCTCCACCGCCGTCTCGGCGTTGAACGGCACAGGCGAGTACGAGGTGGCGAGGATGTACCGCGACCCTGCATCCCGCAATGCCTGCATCCACATTTTGCCGACGGTCCCGTCCGGCATCCGACACCACACCGGCAACAACGAATCGTCCATCGACCATTCGTCGTTGACCCGCAGTTCCGGGTTGTCCATCGTGGGCAACAGTTGCTTCGCTGCCTGATATCCCGAACGAGCCCACACCCGATGCACCGTCGGGACGTGGTCACGGAAACCGCGCTGCATCGTCGACAGTGACGGCACAGCCTTGCCCTCGTCGATGAGCGTCAGCCGGTAGCGGCGAACGCTGCCACCAAAGTCGGTGAGCAACCGCTTCACCTGGTCCTCAGTCGGCTTCCAATGGGTGCGAGCCCCGTCGGGGACCTCTTCGGTGGCAATCCAACGGCGCACCGTGCGCGGAGACACTCCACAAGTCGCGGCAGCATCACGCACCACACGGTTGGGCACCTGCTGGGCCACTGACTTGTGAGCCAACGCCATGTTGAGGACAGCCCGTTTGGCTTCGGACTGGAAACCGGGAGGCATGGCAGTCATCGGGTCACCTCCTTGACCCGCATCGGGTCGTACGGGGTGGGGGTAATAGGGACTGGTGCACCGGTTGCCCGGACAACAACAGCCGTGTGTGGGGTTGCGACCGGCAACAGCCGGGTGCCGAGGAACGCGTCACCGAAACAGTCGTGCCCAGCCTTCGAATAGCGGCGGGCCTGCTTCACCCACGACGCGGGAGTCCGCCGAACAGCCGCAGTCGTGCTGGTCTTCACCTCATCGAAGAACACGGTGCCCGTGTCGGTGTGCTGCCACGCGACGTCCACCCGCCCGTCCCCGCACGGGTACTCGACACCGAGCAGCGTCCACCCACAGTGCGGCACATACGAGGTGAGGTAACGGTGTGCGTGAGAGAGGGACTCGATAGCCAGAACCCTGCGACGTGCGGGAATGGCACGGATGGACTCATACGCCGTCTGCTGCAGCAGCGTGGGCAAGTTCTCGGTGAACCCCCAGCGGGACGTGGGCTCAGCGAATTGTCCGATGAGGCGGTGCGCGAGCGTTCCGACATCGGTCGACCGTTCACCGGTCAAGTCATGGGCAGGCAGGGTGGAAGACATGTGGGCTCCTGGCGACACCAGCCCAACGGCCTGCTCAGTGTTAGGGCGTGCAGGACCCGCAAGGCTGTGACGTAGACGGTCTACGTCTGTATCGAGTGCCTTCCACGGGGTTCCTTCGCTGTCGTGCCTGTCCTGAGAGGGAAGGAAAACAACCTCCCCGCCGCCACCGAACACATGTTCGATAGCCGGGACGGTACCGTCGACGTCCCCACTCCAGTCAAGAGGAATCGGGAAAGCGATGACCTGGGCCAACCGGGCGTCGTCTTGCGGGCGCTTGTTCATGATGCTCCTTCGAGTGCTGTCTCATGTGAGGGCCGACCACGGCGGTGCAGTCGGCGACAACAGCAAGACTCGATCTCCACCTGGACAACACGACTCAAAACGCGAGTGGTAAACAGGCAAGTTCACCGGACGGTTTGGTATCCACTGTGACAAGGTGGAGTCCATGAAGAACACCAGGTCATGGACGGTTTACGTCCGGCAAGAAAAGCAGCGCAGGAGGGCTCAACACTCGCGCCCTCACTCCGTCATACAACGAGCAACTTCATGACGAACTTGAAGACCCCCCAAGATCGCGCCGCTGGTAAGTGGCCCCGTACCAACCGCAAGCAGCCCTACCAGTGGGACGAGTTGACACCCGACGCTCGCCCCCAGTCACAGGCTGAACCGGAGACGCGCCTCGGGACTGCGCTGAACGGCTTCAAGTCGCGCCGTTCGACAGGCACCGGCAGCCACGGCAAACCGGCCTACTGGTGCCTGTTCTGCCTCACACCGGTCGCAACAGCCTCCACCACCTTCTGTGACCGGCACCGCACCAAGCACCAGCAGGCTCGCCGACGCAAACGCACCATCCATGCAGCCAGCCAACGACAAGAACACGATGTGGTGCTGACCGGGGAACAGGTCGCCGAACTCACCCGCACCGCACTGGTACTAGCCGCCAAGTCAGCGAACGTGGCTGGTGCGTTCACCCGGCAGTCCGAACAGGGCAACACTGTCGCCCAGTTCAGGGACGAACATCATGGCGACCTCACCGACATGTTCCAAGCGGCCCGGACCCTTAACAACCTCCTCGCCACCATCGCCCGAGACAACACGCCGGGAAGAACACCCGGGACTTGAAGGACATACGGAAGTCCAGATTGAACCAGTCAGAAAACCCGACAAGTGGCTGTTCTCTCTACCCGCACTTAATACATGGCGCGTGTAGCGCCAGCAGTCACCCCTTCCCAACAAGTTGAATCAATCCGTTACCGGCTCCGGAAGAAACCCGTGTGGGTGCACCACGAGTACGGCGAACCCACACTGTGCACGTGGCGGTCCCACGGTTGGGGACACTTCGACGCCTGTGTACGCGCCTCCCGCCTCGTGACGGAATACCTCCGCGACGGTGCGGAACAGGACACGACAGCCGCCATGGCGGCGCTCGCCACGAGCGCGAGTGTCGCCTTCGCATAGGGGTTGCACTTCGTGACGTTACTTAAAGTCCATCGAAGAGGGTGGGCTCGTCATAGAGGTCCTCGAAGATGGGTGTAGTCAACCCTTCTGGTTGAGGGCTCGATGCGGAATGAGGCGTCATGGACTCGGCTGGCGCTGCGCTTCTACGTGACGGGGTTTTTCTGTGCAGCGGGCAGTGCGGCTGCGACCTGTTGTTCATCCGGTCGGCTTGGCGCACAGGCAGCACGGCATCCCGTGTCGGTGGGACCGTCTGGGCCGGTGCCGCACGACACGCACACGCGCCTAAGTGTGAACCCGGCAGCGATGAGGTCGCGCGCGTCCAGGAGGTCCGCGTGAGTTGCCTTTGCGCGTCCCCTAATCTCGGCCAACTTCTGCGCCTCGACCCCGCGACGGTGCAGGATTTCGTCCATAAACGAGGCCGGACTGTCAGAACTGGTGGTACGTGTACAGGTGTGATTTAGCGGCTCAGACATGGCAACTTCTTTGAGGTGACGGATGTACTCACAGTTCGCTCTCGTTGCGCATCTCGGTTACGGCGATGCGGTAAGGCGGGGCCGGTGGGATTGGTCATGCTTGGAGTATCGGCGGTCTTATGGACAGGTGAACTTGGGTCACTTGGACGCCTGACGTAGGTCACTCCTCGCGGTATTCGTTAGGAACCTCTCGCAAGCATCAACTTCCTACAGAGAGGGACCTCCGTTATGTGCATGCCCGCACGAGAAGGCGGACGGCGCTGTGCCGCCCATACCCGCCCCAAGTACGA
>JBBSVB010000282.1:0-3877 GCA_038233875.1 Actinomycetales bacterium
ACCGGCCGCCCCGGCCCGGGCATCGCGGCGTGCCCGTCACGCACCACGATGACCGGACACCGAGCGTGGCCGCTGAGCGCGTATGCCGTCGAGCCGAGCATGATCGAGTTGATCCGCCCCCGGCCGTGGCTACCGACCACGATCACCGAAGCGGACGTCGATCCTTCGTCGAGCGCGACCGTGGCGCTGAGGATGGAGCCGACCGCCGTGATGGCTAATCCGGGGTGCTTGGCAGAGAGGTGGTCCACGCCCTTCTGAGCGATCCGCTCAGCACGTTCGTGCTCTTGGTCCGGCTTCAGAAACCCGTACGATACGTCTTGGGCGTACACGATCGCCTCGGAGGCGTGCACCACCGTGATCGGTGCGCCGTTCTTTTCGGCCAGCTGCCCGGCCCAATCGAGAGCAGCGATCGCAGTGTCCGAATGGTCGTACCCGACCACAACCGGGCGAGGTGTTCCTGCTGAATCCATGATGGGCTCCTGCTCAGTAGACGGGTTGTTGCTGATGCTTCCAACCTGGCCCGGCGCCGCCCAACAGAACAGGGCCGAAAGTCCCTGTGCACGTTCTGAGAACCAGCCGTGAATCTCGTCTCACCTCTTGTGACCGGACCGTTACGTTTCTATGATCGGAAGACCCTACTGAGGCTGCGGCGCTGCGGACTCCCTGACTAGCGTCGGCGGCCTAGATAGCGAGATTGATGATGCCTAGCAACAGCGGTGTGGCATATATGGGACCCGGCAAGACGGAGGTTCAGGAGATCGCCTTCCCGACCTTCACGTTGCAGGACGGGCCGGGAGTCAACCCGGACAACGTCGGCCGCAGCTTGCCCCACGCGGCCATCTTGAAGGTCGTCACCACCAACATCTGCGGGTCCGATCAGCACATGGTCCGCGGACGCACCACTGCACCTGAAGGTCTGATCCTGGGCCACGAAATCACCGGCCAAGTCATGGAAGTCGGGCCTGGTGTCGAGTTCATCAAGGAGGGCGACATCTGCTCGGTGCCCTTCAATATCGCTTGCGGTCGCTGCCGTAACTGCAAGGAGGGCAAGACAGGCATTTGCCTCAACGTCAACCCCGACCGTCCCGGCAGTGCCTACGGCTATGTCGACATGGGCGGCTGGGTTGGCGGGCAGGCCGAATACGTGCTCGTGCCGTATGCCGACTGGAACCTGCTGAAGTTCCCGGACAACGATCAGGCCATGGAGAAAATCCTCGACCTGACCATGCTCTCGGACATCTTCCCGACGGGGTTCCACGGTGCAGTGACGGCCGGGGTCACCGTGGGCTCGACGGTATACATCGCGGGTGCTGGCCCGGTGGGTCTGGCGGCGGCGGCTTCGGCTCAGTTGCTCGGTGCTGCAGCGGTCATCGTCGGTGACCTTGTGGAAGAGCGGCTGGCGCAAGCGCGGAGTTTCGGGTGCGAGACCGTTGACGTATCCAAGGGGGACCCGGGTGACCAGATCGAACAGATCCTTGGCGTTCCGGAAGTGGATTGCGGTGTGGACGCGGTCGGCTTCGAAGCCCGCGGTCACGGCGAGGCATCTTCTGGTGAGGCCCCGGCAACGGTGCTTAACTCGTTGATGACCATCACCCGCGCAGGTGGTGGGCTCGGCATACCCGGGCTGTACGTCACCGGCGACCCCGGCGCAGTCGACGATGACGCCAAGGTCGGGTCGCTGTCCGTGCGTCTTGGCCTGGGCTGGGCGAAGTCGCACTCGTTCATGACTGGTCAGTGCCCGGTGATGAAGTATCACCGCGGCCTAATGATGGCGATCTTGCACGACAAGGTACAGATCGCCAAGGCCGTGAACGCGACGACGGTCTCTCTTGCTGGCGCGCCCGAGGCCTACCAGGAGTTCGACTCTGGAGTGGCCAAGAAGTACGTCATCGACCCGCACGGCATGGTGGCTTGAGACGGCTGTAGTAACGGCTTGGCCTAACTGAGCTGGTGGGCGCGCTGACTTGGTCGGCGGGCCCACCATTCTTTTCCGCGTACGGCGGCGTCAGCGCTGGGCGTTGTGTATGCAAACCGCTACGGGATCGAACGCACATGGACGGGCCCGCATCTCGCTAAAGTCGATCGTGCGGTCCAGCGAGAAAGACATAGCGCCGGTCCCCCAGGCGCCGCTGCTCGTTCTCCGGGGCCTCATCAATCCAATTGTCTCGAGCGGCTGGTGGCTCTTATTCGGCGTTGCTTCTGTGGGTGGGGTAGCCGAGGTAAATCCGATCCCGTTTCGGGATGAGTGGGTTTTGATCTCGGGCATTGCCGTCCTTCTCGTTGTCTACCTAGCTCGGTGTACTCAGTTGCGGGTGACGGCGAGCCCTACCGAGTTGCGGCAGCACGGGCACTTTCGCACCCGAACGATCAGGCTCTGTGACGTGGAGCGGGTCGATGTTGAGCCTTACGAGGGCTGGTTGACCTCGGGCTACACGAATCCTTTCTGGATGCCGGAACTTACTTTGAAGTCTGACGATCCAGCGAAGATGGGGCGACCGATAGAACTCCCGGTCTTAGCGGCCAAGAAGACCACCGCCGACCGGATGGAGGCTCGGTTGCGCGATACCTACGCCTCCACGAACAGGGTGACTTATCGTGACTTTGTGGGTGGCGGCGTCAATTTCCCGACTCAGATCGCCTCGGGCGAAGACCTGGTGACGTCACCGTTCATCAAGGTATCCGGCGAACCGGAGAGCTGCGACGCCACGGTCCAGGGCGGCGCGTTGTGAAACCGGCGAGCGGAACCCGGGTTCTGGCCGTATGGGTCCCTAGGTCAGCGACAGGAACGGCTCTAACACCGCCGCGGCCTGTGCGTGAGTGAAGTTGCGACGGGCCCAGCGCTGGGCATGCGCGGCCATCTCGGCGTATGTAGATCGCTGAGCGACTACTTCTTCGATCACTGAGCGAAGCGTGGCGGGGGTGGCCTCGACGATGGGCGGCGCTTGCGTTTCAGGGTCACGATCAGCCATTCGCAGGCGGACCGGCTCCGCGATGTGCGCCATCACCACACGGCCGGCCGCCATTGCTTCAACGGCCAAGACTCCGGGGTTACCCAAGACCACCTGATCTACCACCACGTCGGCATCGGCGATGAAGGCCGCCATCTGCGCGTGGGGAACGCCGCTCAGTCGTCGATAGTCGATCAGCCCGTCCTCGGCGAGCGCCGTCAGCGTGGTCTCGATGGACTCGGTGCCTTTAAGGCGCGGATTGGAGGGCGCGTGCACCACCACAGGGCGCGGGCGCTCTAGAGCCGGTGGTCGCGACTGCGCCGCCTGCTCGAACGGCGCCACGTCCACGGTCAGTGGCAGCCACGTCGCGTCGGGCAGAAAGTCGAGCAGGTCGGGTGTCGACACGAAGACGGGTCCGTCGAAGTCGCTCAGCGCTGCCCGGTGCCGCAACACTGACTGCTCCAAGCGAACAACGTATTCGTCCGACGCGTCGACAAAGGGGGAGTCGGCATACATCTGGGCATGGTCGCTGGGCAGACGAATGTCAGAGCCGTGAAAGACCACGGCAGGTCGTATACCGACCGATCGCAATGCTGGCAGGTCGTCCACAAAAGACCCGCCGTGGAAGTTGCCGAGGATCGGCCGACCGGACTCGCACAGCACGTGCGACATCGCCGACCCTTTGCCCAACCCGAGCACCGACTCGCGCCAGGCCCTCAGCCCGTGCAATTGCATCGGCTGGTCCAGGTATACGTCGGTGCCGAAGCCCATGACCGGTGACGCACCGCGACCCTGGACTGACAGCGATACTGCGCCAACCCCTGGCAAACGGTCGGCGGCGGCCGCCCACGCCGCACCCTGACCGGCGGTGTTCAGCGGCCCCACGAGAAGCCGTGCCGTGCCGCTGTCGGGCAAAGGCTGAGCGTTGA
>JBBSVB010000283.1:0-3862 GCA_038233875.1 Actinomycetales bacterium
CACGCGCCGCCCGTTAACGGTCAGATACTCGACGTCGAGCAGTTCGCCGCCGCCTCGCTCGAAGCGGTCCAGCAACTCGGCGGCTCCGTCTTGGCCCTTGTAGGCGTGGGCAAAGAAGATGTGGGTATGCCGCAGCTCGGCGGGCTCCGCAGGCAGTTCCTTGATGCCGACGATGTATGCATTGGCTGGGGCGTCCACCCACGATCCAGTGTCGGCAATGGCCGCGCCAGCCTCGGCATACTCGGCGATGTCGAAGACCCGCTGATCGGAGCGTTCGACAGTGAGCTTCGCGCCATCGGCGATCAGGGTCGCCACGTCACCGGGGGTGATCGGCGCCCGGCGCTCGGTGGCTCGCACCTCGGCACGCATCCATAGGTGTATGCCGGTCAGGCGCTGCTCTGCAGGGCTCGTCTCACTCACTCCGACACCCTAAGGTGCGTGCCCGCTTAACGTGACCCGTCGGGGTCGCGGCTGGCACATGGAGGACGAGCCGTATCGTCCATAGCCAGGTGTCGGCTGGACGATCAATGAGTGTGATGCGAAGGAGTTGAGGGTCATCTGGGATGTGGTGATCGTCGGGGCCGGTCCAGCCGGGGCCAGCGCGGCGTTGAGTGCTCTGACCCAGCAGCCAAGCGCGAGGGTCCTGATGCTCGACCGCGCGCCGATCGGCCGGGATAAGTCGTGCGGGGACGGCATCGCACCGCATGCGATCGACACGCTGAGGGCGATTGGTGGGCCGACAACATTCCCCGGGCATCCGCCGATCCCGACCTTGGAACTGCGCAATGGCGCTCGCGGGGTCACGCGTCAGATGCGGCGGCCAGCTCTGGTGGTGCCGAGGGCGACGTTCGACGCGGCCATCGCGACCTCGGCCCTTGAGGCAGGCGCGGAGCTGATGAAATGCCAGGTCCGATCGGTGGAGCAGCGCAAGGGGGTGGTGTTGATCAACGGAGGGATCGCCGCGCGCACCCTCATCGCCGCTGACGGCGCGCACTCCACAGTCCGTCGCCTGGCTAGTGAACAACCTGCCGGCGGACAGCCCGTGGCCCGCGGCAGAGTCGCAATGGCCCTGCGGGGGTATGCGCCTACGCCGCCTGGCCGGGCCGGTCGCCAAGTCATTGAGTTCGGTCAGAGCCGACAGCCTTCATACGCCTGGAGTTTTGACCGAGGTGATGGGTGGGCCAATATCGGATACGGCGAAGTGGTGCATCGTGGCTGGCGTCGCGTGCCGTTGTCGAAAGCTCCGCTGTCCAAGACGCTGATGATCGAGCAGATTGAAGCCATGCTGCCGGGCAGTACGGTGGGGGCGGAGCAGTGGCTGGGCCATCACCTTCCCTTGTCGGCTCGACACTTCACACACCCCAGCGGGCCCATCTTGTATGCCGGGGATGCTGCCTCGTTGATTAATCCGTTGACGGGGGAGGGCATCTATTACGCCATCGCTACGGGCGCGATCGCCGGAGTGTGCGCTGCACGAGAGGGCGTCTCGACGGCGGCGTCGCGGATCTATCGCAGTGCAGTGCGTCGGTTGCTAGGCCCACACTTGGCCACCACAGCGACCGTGGCGCGCGCCGTCGAGATCCCTGGGGTGTTGGACGCCGGGTTGCGCGCCGCGAAGGCTGAGCAGGGTGCCTTTGACGATCTCGTCGAAATGGGCCTCGGGCGGGGAATGCTGACCACCCGGTTGGCTGCTGGTTTGGTCACCGAAAGCGTTCACCGCCAGGGGATATGAGGCTTCTCGAGCGCCCGGGATTGCACTGGGGTATCTTGGGCGTTTACGTTGTAACCCCAACTTTAGGAGACAGAATGAGCAAGCTCACCATGGCCGCAGCAGCTGGTATTGGATACGTCCTCGGAGCCCGCGCTGGCCGCGACCGCTACGACGCCCTGAGCGAGAAGGCCGAATCCCTGTGGAACAACCCGAAGGTGCAAAAGGGAGTTCAGAAGGGTAAGAAGCAGGCCGAAGCGAAGGCCGACGAAATGTCATCCGACGGCACTGAGTCCAGCCTGAGCGGTCTCGGCGGTGACTCGTCCGACACGTCGGACTTCAACAATGTCTGAGGCTATGAAGCCGAGTGTCGAGAGCGCCTCGACAGGCGAGTTGATGGCTCGTCTTTCGGAGCAGACCTCGACGCTCATTCGTGACGAAATGCGTCTTGCCCAGGCCGAGATGTCCGCCAAGGCCAAACACGCCGGGACCGGTCTCGGCATGTTCGGCGCTGGAGGGGTCTTGGCGCTGATGGGTCTCGGTGCTGCGGTCGCCACGATGATTATCTCGCTCGCTTTGGTTTTGCCGATGTGGGCATCTGCGCTCATTGTGACCGTCGCCCTGCTGGCGTTGGCGGGCATCGCCGCACTGCTGGGCAAGAAGCAGGTCGAGCAGGCCAAGCCCACCCCGGAACGCACCGTCGCCAACGTCAAACAAGACGTTGCCGCCGTGAAGGAGCATGCCGCCAAATGAGCACTGAGAGCACGACTGACGAGCAAGGCCAGGTGCCTGCGGAGTCGAAGGACCCGGATCAGATCGAAGCCAAAATTCAGGCCGACCGGGCCGAGTTGGCCAAAACTGTCGATGCGCTGAGCGCCAAGCTCGACGTGAAGTCGCAGGCCCAGGAGCGCCTCGCCGAGGTCAAAGCGAAGGCACAGACTACGATCCAGGAGCCCGAAGCACGCGCCGACGCCTTAAAGCAGGCTGCCCCCGTGCTAGCCGGAATCGCCGCCGTGGCGGTGCTGATCGGCATACTTCGCCGCGTGGCCCACACGTGATGATGGGCTCGTCGAAGAAAGAGAAACTGTCGAAGAGCGAGAAAGCCGCCAAGCGGGATAGCGCGACTCAAGAGCGCATCGCCCGCGACGAGGCCGCTCAGGGGGCGTCGTCAGAAAAAGCTGACAACTCGGTGTCCCTCACCAAAGCTGAAGACGCAAGAGACGCTCCGCACCCCGAAGCAGACTCCAAGCCTGACATCGGCGAGGTCAAAGGCCCGACGTGGAAATACACAGCCCGTAAGACACTGCGTGAATTTACGAACGACGAGTGCACGGACCTCGCTGCGGCACTGACGTACTTCGCAGTCTTGGCGCTCTTTCCAGCGATCATCGCAATCTTGTCGCTCCTGAGCCTCGTGGGTGATCCGAAAACCACCGTCGATGAAGTAATGAAGATTGTCGGTGATGTGGGCGGTGATTCCATCGTTGAAACCATCAAGCCAACGGTGCTGAGCCTCGCCACCTCGACCGGGGGAGGGATCGCCCTCATCATCGGTCTCGCCACGGCGTTGTGGTCGGCGTCCGGGTTTGTTATGGCCTTTAGCCGGGGCATGAATCGTGTCTACGAGATCGGTGAAGGCCGTCCGGTGTGGAAGTTGCGCCCGGCGATGCTCTTGGTCACGCTGGTCTTGGTGATTATGGTTGTCCTTATCGCCCTGATGCTCGTCGCCTCAGGCGGCATCGCCAAGTCCATCGGTGATGCCATCGGATTAGGTTCCACGGCGGTCTTGGCGTACCAGATCGCCAAATGGCCGATCATCTTGATCTTGGCCGTTGTGACGGTAGCGCTGCTGTATTACTTCACGCCCAACGTGAAGCAGCCGAAGTTCCGATGGATCAGTGTCGGAGCGATTTTCGCCATCGTGGTGTGGATCCTCGCCTCGGTCGCATTCGGCTTCTACGTCGCCAACTTCTCCAGTTATGCCAGCACCTATGGCTCGCTGGCGGGGGTCATCATCTTCTTGCTGTGGCTCTGGATCACCAACATCGCGCTGCTGTTTGGCGCGGAGTTGGATGCCGAGCTGGAGCGATCACGTCAGCTCCAGGGCGGCATCGAGGCAGAAGAAAACGTGCAGCTTCCAGCACGTGACACCTC
>JBBSVB010000284.1:0-3849 GCA_038233875.1 Actinomycetales bacterium
ATAACCAAGGCCAACTCCCGCCTCGACTGCCACCGTGGGTAAGCAGATCCCACCCCCGACGGCGTGGAGGACGTCTCTCCCGACCATGCCGCGCCGAGTACGTCTTAGCGCCGCGATTCGGCTTGTCGTTCTCGACACACCGATCCGGTAGGCGCAGGATGGTAGCCGTGCCCCGCATACCTCCACCAGTAGCGGCGCTTGGTGCGGCGGTGACCCAGCGTGCGCTCTCGGGCGCGACGCCACCGCCGAGCAAAGGTCGCGCGGCGGTGGCAACAATCGTCTCGCTGGCGTCCTTGTCGATAGCGGGAGCGGCAGCGATCCATTTCCGTCGTAGTGGCACAACCCTCGAACCGTTCCAACCCGACCGTGCGTCGGTGCTGATCACGAGCGGCGCCAACACAATCAGTCGCAACCCCATGTATGTCGGCCTGGCGGGACTGCTGCTGGCGCACGCCGTATGGCGAGGCTCCTGGGTTGCGCTCCTCCCAGTGGCCGGTTTTGTTGTCCTCATCGACCGCCTACAGATCCAAGCCGAAGAAGCGGCACTGCTCGAGATGTTCGGGGCCGAATACGACGCCTATCGCGCAACCTCTCCCCGATGGATTGGCCGGAGGTCTCTCGACTTCACGTAGCCCTCGCACCCCGGAGGGGTGAGCACCCCTCCTGTGGCAGAGCCCAACGCTCACCCGCGACAGCGCCTACTGCGTACTTGGGTAGGGGCTTGACGCTAGATCGCATCACAGGTTGCGTCCGAGGCAAGACGACGACGCCGACAACGCGGAAGACGACGAGGCCGAGGACAATCGCCCGGAATCAACGGCGACCGACCGCCGACGTAGGGCTGCGTTCAGTGTTCAGGCCCTCAGTCCCACTGAACAGCAGGTTCTATCAATGCTGAGGGCTCCCCCCGACGCGAGGAAGCGGCGAGTGACCCCAGTTGCGACTATCCGCCGCGATTGAACATTCAAGGACTGGCCATGCGCTTGCATAGTGCTAGCATCAGTTTCATGACTACCCTCTACATCCGCGATGTCTCCAACGAGGTCGCCGACACCCTCAAAGATCGCGCCGCGGCCGAGGGTAAATCGCTCTCGGCCTACGTTGCGGGCGAACTCACCAAGATGGCCGCTCGACCGACGAACGTCGAGATCGTCGCCAAACTCAGGGATCGCGACCGATCAAGTGGTCCGACCACAGACGAAATCGTCGCCGAGGTGCGAGCCGGACGACGGTGATTGTCATTGACGCTTCGGCAATGGTCGAGGCGCTCATCGGGCGCACCCTCGACAGCCAGTTGCTAGATGCCCTGGCTGGAGACGTAGCCGCCCCGCACCTGCTTGACGTCGAAGTGCTATCGGCTCTGCGTGGACTTCTCCTCGGCGGCAAACTTGAGCCAGAAGCGGCTGAGCAGGCCCGCGTCACCTACTTCACCCTGTCCCTCATCCGCCACGACATCCCCCCGTTGGCGGATCGCATCTGGTCCCTGCGCCACCAGTACACCAGCTACGACGCCTCCTACCTCGCGCTGGCTGAAGCACTCGACGCGCCGCTCTACACCTGCGACGGCAAACTCGCCGGCGCCGTCCACCAAGCACAGGTGCGAGTCTTCCCCCGAACACACTGAACTGCCGGGAGACGTTTTGCCTGCGTCCTTCCGCCGCGACACGTTCGCCCAGAATGTCTGTGTGCCTGCAGCGCCCTGAAACCCTGAGGGGGGCGAGGCTCCCCAGCAGGCACACGACGCCCAGGGGAGTGGTTGGCCACCGTGGCGACGGGAGTTGCTCGGCCTACTCCACGCTCCTAGATGCTCTCGCCCCGTCATGAGGGGCGGCGTCGGCGCCCGCAGCCCTGGCGGGCGCCGGGCGTCATAGCGGGTGTTCACACCGCGCGCTGGAACATCGGTCCAAGGTTAGGGCCGGTTTTCGGGTTGTCGGGCAACGGCGACTCACAGCCAGCCGCGCCCGCGGCTGCAACGGTCTGTTCGGGGGCTTCGTCGGCGAAGGTGGCTATCACCGCCGTGTAGAGAAGAAGCGAACTGGCGGCAAACGCCGCCAAGGGGCGAAGCGTCAAGGACGTGTTCATGGGACCGCTCCGATCTGGGATGTACTGCTGCGCTACCTGGTTGGTGCGCTGCACTCAGCGTCCTCGTACTGACCTGTCCCGCGGAATACGACGATAGACGTATGTCCCACAACGGGTTCGCGGTCTATCCTGGGTGAATCCGGGCATTGGAGAACGCCATGAGCAGATCCACCATCAACAGTCTCGACGTCGATCTGCTCCGGGAGACCATCGACATCGCCAACGACACCTCAGACGCCTCGGCGGTGGACGTGACCTTCGCGGTGCTAGACCGGATCCGCGAGGGGATCGGCGCGGACTCCGCCACCTTCGTCGACCTAAACGGTGCTGCCCGGCGGTCACGACACCTGCAAATGGCGACCGAACAGGAACACGTCACTGAAGGGCCCGACGAGGCCGGGGACGACACCGAAGATCCGTTCTGGAAATACTACGAGTCCTCTTCATGCTCGCTCCCGGACCGCCTGAACAAGCCCATAGTGATCTCCGACCGCATCATGTACAGCGCCCTGGAGTTGTCCCGCGACCCGATGACCATGGAGGTCTTTCCCGACGTATACGACGAGATCCTGGCGTCCTCACCGTGCGGGACTGGAGTGAACCTTCGCCTGTTGATCAGGCGCACTGAGGGCCCTGCGTTCAGCGAACTGGACCTCTTCCTCATGGAATTGCTGCAGCCCCACCTACAACCACTGTTGCGGCGAACCCTGCGCTCCGTCGTTGCCCCGGTGGAGCCGCCACTGACCGAGCGGCAGCACCAGATCCTGAGCCTGGTCCGTGAAGGTATGACGAACCAACAAGTCGCCCACCAACTCGGCATCTCGCCCGGAACCGTCCGCAAACACCTAGAGAACAGCTACACCCGCCTGCACGTACAAAGCCGCGTGGCAGCCGTCGCCATGACCTTCGCCAACAGCGACGACCGCCTGCAACACGCCACATAAAGACTGAACTTTTACCAAATGGCAGCGTGAGACACCCGCCCCGACACCACGGGCGCAGCGCCTCATACTTCGTCGACCCTTGACCCTAGTGAGCATGTCGATAGCCACGCACGCTCAGACTAATATCCGCCGGTTGATCACCGCACGACGGTGCTCTCGGCTCGAATGCTCCCGCATGTCCAAGTGCGTTACAAGTGTTGCTACGCGCACGTAAACCAGACGCGTTTGTGCTTCTAGACCAGACGCACGGGATGGGTGGGTTGGGGTATGCACGAGATTTAGTCGGATCCAAGGTCTTGCGCTTACCCATCGGATGTGGTGGAGGAAGTCCATGTTGACGACTCGGTGCAACCGTGCCCAAGACCATCGCAGGGGCCGCCACGGCTTCGTGGGCATGAAGCGTGGCACTGAGCGGATACGGGCAGTTGCCTACCTGCTCGGTAACGATTGTTTCCGGACGCGCGCTTATCGGCTTGATGGGACCCCGCGCTCAGCTGTTGGCAGTGGCGTTCAACAGGCGCCGGTCGCGGGTTATGAATGACTTTCGTAGGGGTTACGGACACCCCGGACCGGTCGTCGGGGTTTCTCGGGTCTCTACGGTGCATTCCGTGTTCGGCGTTGGTCTGCGGTGGTGGCTCTACAGCATTGAGCCGAGGTCGGATCCGATGGTGGGGTAGGCGGCGGTGGCGGATTTGAGTTGGCGGGTGGTGAGTCCGAGTTTGATGGCTAGGCCGAAGGTGTTGACCAGTTCTGCGTACTCGGGCCCCAGCAGGTGGGCGCCGACGATCTGGTCATTCGATCGGTCGATGAAGATTTTGGCGGC
>JBBSVB010000285.1:0-3835 GCA_038233875.1 Actinomycetales bacterium
TCCGCAGGCAACCAACGTAGGACCAATATCGTCGCGGAGATCAAGTCGAGTTGTGACGAGGCTGGTTTCAATATCGTGGACGGTGCCGCGTCAACCTTCTTTGACGACGGTGGCCAGTTGAACACCGGTGACTTCGACGTCGCACTCTTCGCGTGGGCTGGCTCGGGCCAAATTGCTTCCGGCCAGTCGATCTATTCCACCGACGAAGGCCAGAACTACGGTGCATACAGTAGCGAAGAGGTCGACGCTGCCTGGGACGCGATCGCCTCATCGATCGACCCGGCTGTCTGGATGGAGCAACGCAAAACCATCGAGAAGTTGTTGTGGGACGACGTGGTGACCGTGCCGCTTTTCCCGCACCCAGGAGTGGTGGGCTACGACTCCACCATCGAGAACGTCTTCTTCAACTCCACGCAGACCCAGATTTCCTGGAACGCGGAGCAGTGGATGCGAGCTGAGTGACTCGATAGTGCGCTGATGTGAAAGCCGTAGGGGCGGAAGTCGCCAAGACCGTCGCCCCTACGGCCTCTCCTAGCGGATGATCCTGTGGCGCTAGTGTCTGCACCACGCGGGGTCAGTAGCGTCAAGTGTTGCTCGATAGCTCAGACAGGAAGGCACGATCGTGCTTCAATTCATCGCTCGACGGCTCGGCATTTCGGTGCTCATTCTTTTCTTGGCCTCCATCTTGATGTACGTCTTGACGATCACGTCTGGGGATCCGCTCGAAGACCTGTACGGCCAGACGGGCAGCAATCGCCAGCAACTGATCGATGCTCGAATCGACCGGATGAACCTGGACGAGCCGTGGTACGTCCGTTATGGCTTGTGGTTCGGTGGGGCCAGCAAGTGCTTCGTGCTCGCCTGCGACCTCGGCCAGAATCGCAGCGGCGTCAGCGTCAATAGCCTCGTCTTGGCCGCTGCGGGCAGCAGTCTCCGCCTCGTGACGGTGGCAACCGTGGTCGCCATCGTGGTCGGCGTTGCGTTGGGTGTCTTGTCGGCTATTCGGCAGTACTCGGGCTTTGATTATGCCGTCACCTTTGCGGCCTTTCTCTTCTTTTCGCTGCCGGTCTTCTGGGCTGCAGTGCTGCTCAAGCAGTACGGCGCCATTCGATTCAACAACTGGATAGCCGACCCCAACATTCCGCTACCGATCATGCTGATCATCGGACTGGGATTCGGGTTGCTGGCCTCCCTCGTAGCCGGAGGTGACCTTCAACGACGGCTGATCTCCTTTGCCGCTTCAGCGCTGGGACTAACCGCAGTCCTTTTCTATTTCGACGCCGTTACGTGGTGGACTCAACCGGCTCTCGGGCTGGCCCTCATTGTGGTGCTGTCGCTGGTTGCCCTCGGGTTCCTGCTCATGCTGACGGTGGGGCTCCGCAATCGACAGGTCATATATTCCGGCTTGGCGACCATCGGCGTCGGCATCGTGTCGTACTTCATCACGCGTCCCATGATGGAAGACCCTTCGTGGACTCTTTTGCTGATTCTCGCTGCCATCTCGGTGGCGGTGGGCGCCGTCGTGGGAGTCGTGCTCGGCGGCTACGAACGCCAGACGGCTATCACGATCTCGGTCGGCACCGCGTTGGCCTTCGGATTCTTTGTCTTCTTAGACCGACTCCTCATTAACTGGGGCTCCTACCTCGACATCACGGGTCGCCCTATCTCGACGATCGGGTCCAGCTCGCCGTTGTTCAGCGGCAACTTCTACGAATCGATCTGGGACTGGGTCACTCAACTGATACTGCCCAGCACGGTGCTCATCCTCATCTCTTTGGCCAGTTACTCCCGATACACGCGGTCGTCGATGTTGGAGACGACCCAGCAGGACTACATGCGCACCGCCAAGTCCAAGGGCTTATCGGACCGTGTGATTAATACCAAGCACGCCCTTCGCAACGCGCTGATCCCGATCACCACCATCGTGGCCTTTGATTTTGCCTCGTTGATCGGTGGAGCAGTGGTGACCGAGACCGTATTCGGATGGAGCGGCATGGGTGCCTTGTTCAAGACCGCCCTGGACACCACCGATCCCAACCCCATGATGGGCTTCTTCCTCGTGACCGCGACGGCTGCGGTCTTGATGAATATGTTGGCGGATATCGCCTATGCCTCCCTCGACCCGCGGATCAGAAGGTAGGAGTCGATTGTGACTAATAAGAGGCAGCCCAAGCAGGGCAGGCATGGCCTACCGGGCTCGGGTGACGAAGGAATTTCTCCCATGATCGGGCAAGCCGATCCCGGCTCGCCGCAGCACCGCGATAATGGCGAATTCTCGGTTGAGAAAGAGCTCGACTTCACCCAGAAGTCCTACTCGCAAGGCCAGTTGGTGCGTAGGCGTTTCTTCCGCCACAAGGGCGCGATGGTGTCGCTGTTCGTATTGGTAGCGGTCACCGTCGTGGCCTACACCTCCATCGGCGTCGGCCCATTGCCCGGGTGGTGGGACAAGTCCTACCTCGAAACGGCCCCCGTCTTGGACGGTGGATCGCCGACCCTGACCCTGTGGCCACCTTCGCTCGGGGAGCACCCCTTCGGTCAAGAGACCACCGGCAAGGACTACTTCGCCCTCACAATGCGAGGTACCCAGCAGTCGTTGCTGGTCGCCTTCAGCGTCGGTATCGGCAGCACCGCGATCGGCGTGATCGTCGGCGCGGCAGCAGGCTTCTACCGAGGCTGGATCGAAGCGGTTCTGATGCGGATGACAGACCTCTTCATCGTGATCCCACTGTTGATTCTTGCCGCGGTCGTGTCCAAGTCCCTGGATGCAGGCATCTGGGGGCTCGCATTCGCGCTCAGCATCCTGGTCTGGACGGGGTTGGCGCGGCTGGTGCGTGGCGAAGTGCTGTCGCTGCGCGAACGCGAGTTCGTGACGGCCGCAGAAGCCATCGGGACAGGATCGGTCCGCATCATCATCAAGCACATCCTGCCCAACACCATCGGCACCATCATCGTCAGCGCAACGCTGACGATTGCCACAGCCATCCTGCTCGAGACCGCATTGAGTTTCATCGGGTACGGGATCAGTCCGCCAGACAGTTCGCTGGGGCAACTCATCAGCACGTATCAAACGGCGTTCCTCACCCGACCGTGGCTGTTCTGGTGGCCGGGGCTCACCATCCTGGCCATCGCCTTCTCCGTGAACTTCCTCGGAGACGGCCTGCGTGACGCCTTCGATCCCCGTCAGAACAGGAGCGCCGACTGATGTCCACCGCTATGAGTGAACACACGGCCGGTACGGGCGATCAGGGTGCTGAGCACCCCTACGGTGCGGTGTTGAGTTTCGACGGGGTCGACGTTCGATTCAAAACCGAATTCGGTTCGGTGCACGCAGTCAAGGGTGTGACCCTGGACGTGAAGCCCGGCGAGGTCGTTGCGGTTGTCGGCGAGTCGGGGTCAGGAAAATCGGTGACCTCGATGACGGCGATGCGCCTTCTTCCCAACAACGCAAAAATCGACGGTCACGTTCAAGTCAGCGGCATCGGGGTCGGCGACATCAGCGAGCGCAAGATGCGCAAGATGCGCGGCAACAACATCGCCATGATCTTTCAAGAGCCGATGACGGCCTTGAACCCGGTGCTGACCATCGGCTCCCAGGTCACCGAAGCGATGGAGTTGCACGGGATCGCCGTAGGCCGCGATGCCGAGAAACGCGCTATCGAGCTCTTGGAGATGGTCGGCATACCCGAGCCCGAAAAGCGGGTCAAGCAATACCCGCACGAGTTGTCCGGTGGACAGCGACAGCGAGTGGTGATCGCGATGGCGATTAGTTGTGACCCTAAGGTCATCATTGCCGACGAGCCGACAACGGCGCTGGATGTCACCGTGCAAGCAGACA
>JBBSVB010000286.1:0-3812 GCA_038233875.1 Actinomycetales bacterium
AGAGGCCGTGCTCGATGGCGGCAAGGATCGAGTCGCGGTGTTTGACGATGCGCCGTTGCAGCTCGACGAAGGCCGGGATTCGGCACCGCCGCGCCCACCCGATCCAGATCTCGAGGGCTTCGGTGGCCTCGTCGACCGGGAGCTGGAAGACCAGTCGGAGGCCTTCTTTGAGCAGGTAGCCCCGGTGCAGTCTCGGGTCGGTTCTGGCGACCCAGGCGAGTTTGGCCTGTTGTCGGCTGGTGCGGTTCTCGGGGTTCTTCCACAACGCATAGCGAGCGTGCTTGAGCGCCTTCGCGTGCCCGGTGGCCCGGCCCGCACGGCGTTGCCGGACGGCTCCGCGGGCTTCGTTCCAGGCCTGTCGGCGGACCTCGTCAAGGGCGTCGGTGGCCCAGCGGACAATGTGAAAGGGATCGGCGCAGCGGACCGCGTTGACGCACTTGTCGGCGACCACGGTGCTGATCCAGTCCGCGCCGTCCGCAGAGACGTGGGTGATCGCCGCGCAGCGGCCCTCACCGCTGGCTTCGAGGGCAGCGAAGAACAACTCGAGGGTGGCCTTGTCGCGGCCGGGCGCGGCCCACACCAGCCGGCCAGAATCGTGGTCGACCACGACGGTGAGATAGCGGTGGCCGCGTTTGTAGTTATGTGGGTGATCGGTGTCAAGGGTTGTTCGCGATGTTCTTTGAAGGAGTTCGGTGCCGGACTCTGAGTGGTTTATGAGGCCTCGGTGTTGTCGAGTCGGTTGAGGATTCCGTCGAAGATCTTCTGTCGGCCTACTTGGCCTTTCGCGGCGGCGTCGTCGCGTTGGTTTTGAAGGGTTGGTCGGAACTCGATGGTGGTGACGAAGAATGTGCAGGATTCGCAGATGGATTCGAAGTGGCAGTCCATTTCGACGGGTCGTGCGCAGTGCCCGTTGCCGAGCATCCGGCTGTGCATCTCTCTTCGTAGTTTGAGCATCTCGGTGCCTTCGGCCTCGGCTGGTAGCGCGCTGTGGTCGTAGAGTGCCTCGACCTTCTCGGTGACGGCGAAGTACTCGTCGGCGACGGTGCGGTCGGCGATGCGGGCGTAGACCATCGTCATCGTCATGGTCCGGTGGCCGAGTAGGGCGGCGATTGCCTCGAGTGACATGCCGCGGTTGATGGCTTGGGTTGCCAGCGTGTGTCTGAGTTGGTGGGCGGTGACCTTCCCGATGCCGGCGTTGGCGGCGACTCGTGCCAGGGCGCGGTCGACGCGGGCGTGCGGGATGGGGCGTCCTCGGTCCAGGAAGACCAGATCAGAGCGCAGGCCCTCAAGACGGGCGTCTAGCCAGTCGTCGAGCATCGTCTTTAGTTGTGGGTGTAGGGGAACGTAGCGGTCGTTGTGCAGCTTCCCGACGGGGACCCGGAGCCAGTAGGCCGAGCCGATCTGCACGACGGCGTCGATGGTGAGGCTCATCAGCTCGCCCCTGCGCAGGCCGGTGCGGGCGAGCAGTTCGATTACCAGACGAGCGAACGGGTCGGGGTCCTCGCGGGCCGCACGGAGCAGTTTCGCGGAGGCGGCGTCGTCGAGGAAGCGGGGCAGCGGCTGGTCGGGGATGGGCAGGTCGCCGGCGAAGATCAGCGACCGTGATGGGGTGTCGGGGTAGTCCCATTCGGCGATCCGCTCGAAGAAGCAGCGCAACGTGGTCAGATGAGAACGGATGGTGTGGCGGTGCAGGGTTCCCCCACCGGCTCGCGGCCGAGTGGACAGCCAAGTCTTGTAGGCCTCGATGTGAGGACGTCGAATGTCAGCGACACTGGTCACCTCGGGCGCCTCCCGCGCGAGGTAGGTGGCGAGCTCGCGAAGCGTCTGCTCGGCAATGCGGACGGTCGAGGGTCGCAGGCTGATCGTGATCTGCGCGAGGTAGCGGTGCGCGGTCTCCTCCAGCTTCGGTGCCGCCACGGCCCACTGTGACGCGGCGCTGCGGCCGGTGTTGGGCCGGCGAAGCCGAGGGGGCGTGTTGATCATCCCGGCGTGGAACATCGTTGCGCGCAACCGGACCAGGGACGAGCGCAGCACGTGCCCGGCCTTGGGATGACCGGGTCGAGCGAACGCGGCGAGCAGCGCGTCGCCGCCGTCATCGATCTGCACGGCTGTCACCTGTTGGGGGCGGACACCGTGCAGCGCAGCGAGTTGGGCCAGAGCCGACCACTGTGCGCGAACCCAGACGTCGTCGGAGCCGAGGATGCGCGCGACCTCGGCGAAATCGGCGCGCAGCACTGGGTAGTGGCGCGCGGCCAGAGCACCCAGACGCAGGTCGGCCCGGGCCAGGTACTCGGCACTGACACGCATTCGGGCGGTGACCATCAGCCAACACGCGAAGCGGCGGTGATGGTTACCAAGACGCAGCTGCTCATCGACCGGTGCGGTCGAAAACGCTGCAGGGATTGGGTATCGGGCGCAAAAGCCTCGGGCGCCGCCGATGACCGAGGGCCACGGGATCAGTCCGGCCTCGGTGAGCTCGACAGCGAAGACCGCGACCAGGTCCTGGGCCTCGGGCGTCAAAGCCAGCCGGGCGTTCACGGCTGCACCGTCTGCGCGTCGATGGCCTCGGCTGCCCGTAGGTATTCCCCGGAAAGCCAGTCGTTGGCCAGGTGCAGATAGATCCGGGTCGACTCGATCGAGGCATGTCCGGCCTGAGCCTGGATCGCCTCCAACGCCATCCCGGCCTCACGCAGCCGGGTGAAGCAGGTGTGGCGCAACTGGTGGCACGTCAGGTGCGTGAGGCCGGCGCGTTTCCTCGCGCCGTCGACGATCTCATCGAGGCCGGCGGCTGAGAGCGGTTGGCCGCGTCGCGGGCCCTTGAGCACCACGAAGACTTTGTCGGTAGTCGAGACCCGTGGTCGTTCGGTGTCGTAGTAGGCCGCGACATCGCCGAAGAAGCGGGCCGAGACCGGCACGATCCGCTGGCGCCCGCCCTTGCCCTCGTCGACGAAGACCCGACGTTCGCCTGGATGCAGGTCGGGCATTCGCAGTCCGAGCACCTCGCAGCGGCGTAGGCCTCCGAGCAGCATCGCCTCGACCATTGCCCGGTCTCGTTGCGTGCGGAGAGCGGCGATGAATGCCTCGGCATCGGCGGGGTCGATGACTCGCGGCAGGGTGCGTGGCGTCCGGATCAACGGGGCGCCCCGGACCCCGGGGCGGCCACGACGCCCTCGCGTGGCGAGACCCCGCGGAACCGGGTTCACCCTGATCCCAGCATCGCCGCGGGCGAGCAGGTAGTCGAACAGTCCCGACAGGCTCGCGAGGCGACGCTTGATCGTGCGCGCCGACAACCCAGTCTCGCCATCTTCGAGTCGCACGACCGTGGCGCCCCGGCGAGGGGCACGCTGAGACTTGATGAACGCCAACACGTCGGCAGTGGTGACATCGGCCGGCTGCTTCACCACATCGGTGAAGAACACTTTGAGGTCATAGGCGACCGCAAGAAGCGTATTGGCCCGCGTCCGTGCGGCAACAAACTCGAGATAGCTATCGAGCAATGGGTGACCGAGGGCAACGGATTGCAGTTCGCCACAAGACATTGTCTTGACTAATCCGGAAATGATGGAAGACAAGAGGGGATTCTCCGTTCGTCGAGTTGACCCCACGAAAAGACCGGGTCGTCAGGAGGGATCACCCGCATATCATCAGGAGATCTCATCGATCCCGATCCGGCGCAGCCCGGCGAACCGGTCATGCAGCGTCTCCACGTCGGCCCAGACCCGGGTGATGATCGCGCCCACGGTGCGCCACGCGATCCGCATCAGCTCGGTCACCGCGGACTTCGAGCACTGGGTCGCCAACCAGGCCACCTG
>JBBSVB010000287.1:0-3806 GCA_038233875.1 Actinomycetales bacterium
AACCGGGTGGTGGCGCAGGTCGGCCGTGACGTAGACGTCGGCGCCGCTGGCCCTCACGGCGTCGAAGAGGTCGTCGCCCGCGCCGCCCATGACCGCGACCGTGCTCACGACCGCGTCGGGGTCACCGCTCACGCGCACCCCGCCAGCGGTGGGCGGCAGCGCCTGCACGACCCGGTCGGCCAGGGCGCCGAGGGTTTCGGGCGTCGTGAGCTCGCCCACGCGCCCCGCGGGCCGGCCGCCGACCTGCGACAGCGGCCGCTGCGAGACGAGGCCGAGGGCGTCGGCGATGACGGTGGAGACGCCGGGCTGCGCGACATCGGCGTTGGTGTGCGCGACATGTAAGGCGACGCCGGCCGCGAGCAGGGCCGTAACGGAAGCCCCCTTGGCGCTCGTCGTGGCCACGGAGTGGACACCGCGCAACAGCAGCGGGTGGTGGGTGACCAGCAGGTCAGCCCCCCACTGACGCGCCTCCTCGATGACCGCCAGGGTGGGGTCGACGGCGAGGAGGATGCGCCGCACCGGCTGCTCAGGGTCACCCGTCACCAGCCCGACCCGGTCCCACTCGGCGGCGTGCGACGGCGGCCACAGTGCCTCGAGGGCCGTGACGACGTCACGCAGCGGCAGAGGGGTCGCGTGCTCGGAAAGGTGTTGCACGTGGGCCCGGCCGGTCTCGAACCGACGACACCCGCGGTGAAAATGCGAATCGGTCACTGTCCTGACCCGCGCTGATACGTCAAGCGGGTGGGCTGAACTGCAGCTTTGCCGTTGGCACGCACTGGCGGCGATACGTTTGTGGACGTCGTGCGGACATTCTGCGGACCAGAAGCGTACGCGTCCAACCCGATGACGGCCTCACGAACTGTCCCCCGCCTTCCACACTGGATCGGCACCACCTCGGGAAGCACTCTCATGAACACACCGTACCGACCCACCCGCGCACTCCGCTGGTTGCCGCCCCCACCGCGCGCCAAGTGGGGCTCCGCGTTCTCGATTTGACGGGGTGTGCGCAACCGCTGTCGCGGGTCGCCCGGATGTGGGGCGTCTACGCGACCGGCCCGAGCACGCTGGCGCGGTGGCGCAGCATGTCGATGTCAGCGATCGCTTCACGGCCGTCGGCAAGCATCACCGCCGTCGGCAAGCATCATCACCGCGACGTCCGTCAGGGCCTGGCCGCGGTCGTGGACCGGGGCAGCCGAGCGGCGTGCCATCGCAATGCCAGCTCTTCGGTCAGGCCGGTCCGATCGGCCAGCAGATCCAGCCCGACGCTGCCCATGTGGGCCACCACGCCAATACCGTCCGCGGTCACGGACAGATCAGCCGACCACGAAGTACGCTTCGCTTACGAAGTGCCATCCGGTTCGAGAATCTTGAGACGTCGCAAGCCCAAGTTTCGCCTGCTGAACAGGCACTTCCGTGCTTTCACGGGCCAATCAGGCCGCAGATTCGTGAACGATCCGGGCTAGTGCCAGGTTGACAACCACATGCGCGCCAGCCATTCCGCATGGGTGAGTTTCTGTCCTGTCAGTACGGGCCAAAACCAGGCGAAGAGCACAATCGACGCCACCAGCAAAGCGACACCAAGGCTGCGGGTAAGTCGATATCGAAGAGTGGTCCAGCTGCGTCCTTCACACCGATGAAGCGCCACCACGATGCATAGCACGACCCACGGGACGAACACCACGGAGTAGAACGAGTAGACGGTTCGATCACCAACGAGCAGCCACGGCACGTAGCCGGCCAGGATCCCCGAAAGGCTCGCTCCAAAGGTCCAATCGGGCTGAAATCGAAGGCGAGTATGCCATTGGCGATCGGCAACCCAGAGAACCAACAACGCCACCACTGCGACCACGCCGGCGTACCAAATCGAAAGGGTGCCCAGCGAGGTCACCATCTCCATGCACGGCCCGCCCCCACCGGCGGGACAGCCCGGCGCCCGTTCCGTTGTCTGGCGAAGAAAGAAAAGTGTCGGCCGCTCCTGGAAAAACCAACCAACTGGCTTGGTTGCATAGGGGTGGGACGTGGTCAGACTCGTCGTGACTCTCCACATTTCCTCGTGATAGTGGATAAGTGAACGCAGGGGATCGGGCATGAGGGAATCGATCCCGACCGCCGGATGCTCGTCTGCCCAATGCCGGCCCCACCCGAGAGACGACGCGAACCAACCGCTCCAACTCAGCTGGTAGACCACCAGGGCAGTCCCAACGATCGACACGAATGCCGGCACGGCGTCACGACCTAGCGTCCCCGCGAACCACCTGCCGATGCCTGCGCGCCTTCGAGCATTCATATCCCACAGCACGGTCATGATCCCGAAGGTTGCGATGAAGGGAAGAGCGGACCATTTCGTGGCCACGGCCATGCCTAGCAGCACGCCGGCCCCCACGCGCCACCAGCGCCCTCCGACATAGGGACCAAGGGCGGACGCCTCCGTCCCCGCCTCGTGCGCCAGCGCAGACGCCAGCTTCGCTCGTCCGGCGAAACGATCAGCCACCAAACAGGCGAACCCGCCGATGACGAAGAGGGTCAGGAAGATGTCAAGGATCCCCGTTCGTGACTCCACGACATGAGTTCCCTCAAACGCCAAGAGGCCTGCAGCGAGCGTTCCGTAGTACGCAGAGCCGGTAAGTCGTAGCGCGACGCGTCCAACAATCAAGATAGACAGCATGCCGGCGACAACCGCCGCGGCCCTCCAGCTGGACGAGTTCTGCGCACCGAACGCGACCTGGCCCATCGCAATGAGCCACTTACCCAAAGGTGGGTGGACAACCAAGTCGCCCGCAGTGGTGAAGACGTTAAGGGTCCCCGACTCAAACATCGCATTGGGCGTCGTTCCCTTAAGCGCTGGATCGACGTACAGCTCGACCCCGTACTGAGTCATGGAATACGCCTGTTTGACGTAGTAGGACTCGTCGAAAACCAAGGAGGCGGGGGTGCCGACGTTCCACACCCGCACAAGACCGCCGATTAGCATCGCCACGATCGGCCCCCACCAGCGCAGCCGAGCTGGGGCCGGACTGCGACCGGTGAGTCGCTTGCTCACTCTCGCCGAGACCCCGAGATCCGGCTGGACGACAGCTTCGGTTTCAGCCATCAGGGGTTGCCCACGGGCACTGCCGTCACGATGACGTTGCTTGCATAGTATTGACCCTCGGGGGTATCGATGATGTCGCCACCACAGGTCACGACGACCAACTCGGGGTCACCCTGGCGACTGAAGAGTGAGCGCGGCAGGGCCTGCTTCAACAGCACCTGCAGTCCGACGACTCGATATTCGTGGGGGCGTCCAGTCGCATCCGTCACCCAGATGGTCGCGCCCTCTTTGATCTCCGCGAGGTGAAAGAGTGCGCCGCGACCCAAGGACTTGGTGTTCACGTGGCCGGCCACCAGCACGGTGCCCTGCGGATCACCGGGGTAACTCCCGTCCTTGAACAGGGTTAGGCGTCTCGGCTCCGGGAGCAGGAGTTGATCATCCTCGACACCCAGGACATCGAGGGGCGCCGTCGTTCCAAGGGACGGGATGCTCAACGTGCTGGGGCCGAGTTGCGGCATGACGACCCCTCGAGTGGAAGTCGGAGGCGCGGCCGTCTCCGGCGCTGAAACCCTCGCCCCGGCGCCAACGACCGGACCATATGTGCGCGTGGGAAGAGGGGCGGGCTCCTGCGACAGGTAGATGAACATGCCTGATGCCCCGAGCACCACACCGGAGATGGCAAGGAACAGCACGAGCAGAAGACTCGGCAGGGTCACCAGCGGACGTCGCGAGGCACGCTCGGTCAATGCTTGCGTCGTTCTTGCGGCGTCACGCG
>JBBSVB010000288.1:0-3804 GCA_038233875.1 Actinomycetales bacterium
ATGACTTCATTGAAACGGGTCCGGCCGAAGCCGCATTCTTCCGCGACCTCTGGTTGCGTTCTTCGGCCTCGGATCATCGCTTTCACCTGCATAGCGAAATGGTGCTGAAACTCGGCGTGACGTAACGCGACGAGTTGGTCCAAGGTTCGAGGCTGGCGCCACTCGATGTAGACCGATCGACCGAAGTCCTTCTCGCGCACAGCGCAGGTTTCCGGCACCGACCACCTGCGCTTCTCCGTCACGCGGGAAACCGTAGCCGTGGTGAGCCCTGGTAGATCCGTTTCAGGTCTTTCATGTTGTATTTCATGGCTTGAGCCGTGAAAAGGGGCCGCGGGAAGCCGCTGCCCCATGTCTTGCTGGCACTGGACGGGGCATGAACATCATCTCCCTTGCTCTACGGCCGAACGCGGGCGGCCAGACGGCGCTCCGGGTCAGCAGCGTCAGCGGACTAGACCGGATGGGCGCCGTCTCGGCGCTGCCGCACACCGGTGTCAATGGCCGCACCTGTCGTGTCGGCCACGACCGAACCACGTATCGCCATGCCTGCCGCCGAGCATCGCGAACCACCTCCCCGGCGGGCCCCTGCACCGCATCAGCACGACCGGGAGACTTCCGATGAACAAGCCTACGAAGAAGATCCGCGAGGCGCTCCTGGTCGCGTCCCCGAACGGCCTCGACACCATCCAGTGGATCACCGCGGACAGTGCCGTACGGACCGAGATCGCGTCGTCGGCGTTGCTGAACGAACCGCTCGCGACTGCCCAGCAGATCCGCACTGGAGAGCAGTACCAGTACCGCCTCAACAGGCATGGCTTCTATCACTGGCACCGGACGGGTAGCGCGATCTGGTTCGAGAGCAACCTGGAGCAGGAGTCCCTGGTCGAACTCGACTTCGGGGGCGCGAAGGCTGTGGCCTCACAGCCCATGCGGATGCTGTTCGGCGACACGATCGACCTCGTCAGCCACGTCCCGGACTTCTTCGTCGTCGCGAGCGACGGGGCGCCCACGGTCGTCGACGTCAAGCCGTCGGCCCGGATCGACGACGCGGTCATCCGACAGTTCGACGTCTCCGGCTCGATCTGCGAAGACATCGGATGGCGTTACGAGGTCATGGTCGAGCAGGACAAGGTCAGAGCCCGGAACCTCGCGTACCTGCGAGCGGCTCGAACCATGCCGTGGCACCCGCAACCGGAGGTCCTCGACATCGTCCGCGAGGCGTTCCGAGATGGTCGCACCCTGGCCGACGGTGTCCACCGTGCCAGCCGGTCTTTCCCCGCCATCGGCTTCCGCGCGGTGCGGCACCTGCTTTGGCACCGCCTGCTCACCACGGACCTTCACCAGACACTCGGTGGCGACTCGGTGGTCACCACGACGAGAGGAGCAGCGCCGTGCTGCACGGACTGAAACGCCAACTGAGCACCGGTCAGGTCATCGAGTACGACGGCCAGATCTGGACCATCATCGGCAAGGCTGCGGGCGAGGTCGAGTTGGCCTCGCACGGCGGACCGCGCCCTCGCATCTGGAAGGACGTGTCGTCGCTGGTCGCGGCCTCCGACTTCCGCGTGCTGGATGAGGACCCCGACGGCCTCCGCGGAGATGCTCTGTCGCTCGACGGTCTCCCCCGGGAGGTCCGGGCCGCAGCGGAGATGTGGGCGCGGCACGTCTACGAGGTCATTCACGGAGCCCCTGGGCCTACCGAGGAACCTCGCCCCGAGATGGTGGGACTGAGCCACGCCGAGCGACGTGAGCAGAAGGTCAAGGAACTCAACGCCGTCGGCATCAAGGCCTCCAGGTCCACGATGCTCCGCAAGGAGCGGGCCTACCAAGAGAACGGCGTACTGGGGCTGATCGACGGGCGCGCGAAGCGAGAGGTATCGGAATGCCCTGACCTCGATGAGCGTGTCAAGGAAGTGATCGAAGACCTGATCGCTGGAGCGACCAACCAGTCCACCGTCGGCGCGCAGGTGTGGCTCGCCCGAGTTCGACACCAGGTGACCCGTCGTTACCCCGGCGAGGACGTCCCTGTCCCCTCCGACTCCACGCTACGGCGGGCTTTCCACGCCCTCGACGGCCAGAACCTTTTGCCAGCCAAGGCGACGACCCGGCGAACAATCGCGAGCCGACCAAAGCGCAAGTTGAACAAGATGGAGGCGCTCTACCCTGGCCAGTACGTCCTGATGGATTCGACCCCGCTGGACTGCACCCTGAAGGACGCCCGGGGCGTGCCGATGAGGGACGCCCACGTGGTTGGCGCTATCGACTTGGCTACCCGGTGCGTGGTGGGGGTCAACCTGTTCTGGGGCTCGGTCAACTCCCAGGACTTGTCCGAGATGGTCCACCGAATGGCCCTTCCGTGGCCCACGCCGGAGGGTCTTCAGGAGATGTCTCTGTCCATGTCTGCGGTGCTGCCCGCCCGTGCGATGTTGGCTGTCGACCCCAACCTGGAGGGCGCCGTCGCTGCCCCCTTCATCTGGCCGGAAACCGCGGTCACAGATCTCGGAGCCGACTACACGTCACACGAGTTCCGTGATGCGCTCAACTCACTCGGCATCTCGATCGAGCACGCACCGCCCGGAGCGGGCTGGCACAAGGGGCAGGTCGAGCGCTTCTTCGGGACGATGCGAAGCAACCTGCTCGAATACCTCCCCGGGTACGTCGGCAACAACGTCGAGAACAAGGGCAGGTGGCAGAAGTCGACCGTCGAGACCGTCGACGAGAACGGCAAGACATCGAAGGTCAACCACTACTTCGACCCGGACTCGCTCACCTTCGAGGAGATGCAGGCACGCATCACCGAATGGGCGCTCGTCGTCTACCACAACACCCCGCACTCCGAACTACGCGACCCGGATGCTCCGGCCCGCAAGTCGACGCCGAACCAGATGTACGCGGCCTCCTTCGATGCGCTCGGCGGAGTCCCCATCCCCGTCGACGAGACGACCGTCATCCGGTCGCTGAAGCGCGAGGACGCCACCGTGCTCGCGGATGGCGTACGGGTCAATAACGTCCGCTACGACGCCGAAGAACTGGCGGATCTTCGCGGCAACGACACGAAGCGCGAAGTTCGCGTGGACCGCTACGACCGCGGGCACGTGTGGCTGTGGCACCCGAAACTGAAGCGCTACGTCGAGTTGTTCAGCCGCGACGTCCATCTCCCGAGCCTTCCGTTCGGTGCCTCGACGATCCAGAACCTGCGGACCACGGCGACGGCTGTCTCACCTCACGGTGAATGGATCCAGACCCAGTTGAACGTCGACGCAGATCGCCGTGCGGCAGCCAAGGCTGCCAAGCGGGCCATGAAGAAGAGCACTCGCGCCAAGCAGCAGGCCGCCACCCCGACACCACGGCCGAGGCCCTCTGAGGTCACTCGACCCGCGCCCAAGCAGCCCGACCCGTCCGAGGGCTTCCAGTTCTCACCCACCAGAAAGCCGAGGAAAACCGCATGAGCGGCAACGACTTCAACCCCGGACCGAAGAACCTGCGACGCGGGTTCCGGGCACGCATCGACCACGACCCTGAGCCGCCAGCCGTATACACCCCCGCGCAGGCCAAGCGGCTCCCGCCGACCGACCTGGAGTCATACGACGATGCCCGCCTGACCTGGTTCGCCTCCGACGTGCTCATCGACACCCCGACGTCGTCCGCGCTCATCAAGCAGGTGAAGCGGCTCGTCAGGACCCGGCGTCCCGTCGCTGTCGGCGAACGGACCATCGCGCTCAGCGGCGCCTCACACGTCGGCAAGACCACAGCCCTGTTCCAGTTGGCCCGCGAGATCGAGGCCGACACGCGACGAGATGACCCTGA
>JBBSVB010000289.1:0-3798 GCA_038233875.1 Actinomycetales bacterium
CCGGCTTTGACGGCGAGCAC
This sequence comes from Actinomycetales bacterium, assembly GCA_038233875.1. Lineage (GTDB taxonomy): Bacteria > Actinomycetota > Actinomycetes > Actinomycetales > Dermatophilaceae > Ornithinicoccus. The sequence goes on from JBBSVB010000289.1 coordinate 21, forward strand.
CGAGGCACCACGCACCAACAACTCGCCGCCGCCCACTAGCAAGATGAGCCCACCAAGGACCTGGAGCACCGACGTCAGATCCACATCGGTGATTCTAAGGTGCCGTATCGCTACTGGGCACCGTGACCCCTGATGAAGTCTGGGAGGATCGAGCCTGTGAGCGCGACACCGGTGCCCTGGAAGCGGGCCTGGCACGACGCCCTCTACGGGTCTCACGGCTTCTATCGCGCACCAGAAGGCCCGGCCGGTCACTTCGCCACCTCCGTGGCAGGGCTTCCGCACGCGGACGCCGTCATAGCTCGGGCGATCACCGCCCTGGCCCGACGGCACGGTGTGCGCACCATTGTGGATGTCGCTGCCGGGCGTGGAACCTTCACGACAGTGATGGCGCGGGCAGCACCCGACGTGTCGTTTGTCGGCGTGGATATCGTCGAACGCCCGCCAGATCTGCCGGAACACATTGACTGGATGGTCTCTCCCGGCGGCGGTGCCTTGCCTGCCGAGTTGTCCGGCCTGAGCTCAACGCTGGTGGTGGCTCACGAGTGGCTCGATGTGGTGCCGGCCACGGTGGCCCGGCGCAACACCGACCCCGTATGGCGTGAGGTGCTCGTTGATCCATCCAACGGCGAGCAACACGTAGGTCGCGAAATCGAAGGCCCCGAGCTCGAATGGCTGCAGACCTGGGTCGATCCCGATACGCAGGTAGCCGAGGTGGGGCTCAGCAGAGACCGCGCCTTTGCCGATCTGGTGTCCCGGGTCGATGAAGGCATGGTCTTGGCGGTGGACTACGGACACCGGAGTGGGCATCAACCGATCGAGGGCACCCTGACCGGCTATCGAGCGGGCCGAGCAGTGGCCCCGGTGCCTGACGGCTACATGGACGTGACCGCGCATGTGTGCATCGACTCGCTGCTGGCTCCACGGGGCCTGGGCACAGGAACGGTTATCGCGAGGCTGCAGCGCGAGATGTTGAGCGACCTGCTCGGCCCACTGACGATGCCCCCGCACGATCTCGCGCGCATCCAGCCTTCGGCATACCTGGAGGCGCTTGCCCAGCACACCGCTGACAGGGTGCTGCGTGAGCCGCACGGTTTCGGCGGGTTCTGGTGGGTGCTGGCGCACTCAGGCGGCTAAGTTGATCCGATGAGCGGCACCCCCACCGACGTGACCACCCCTCGCGGACGGCCGATGGACGTGAGCATTGGCGCGGCCGGCCTGAGCACGACCGAGATGGTGCTCAATATCGGGCCGCAACACCCCGCCACCCACGGTGTGCTGCGCCTGAAGATCACCGCCGACGGGGAGCGTATCGTCGCCGCCGAGCCCATCATCGGCTATATGCACCGGGGCGCGGAAAAGCTCTTCGAGGTCCGCGACTACCGCCAAATCATGGTGCTGGCCAACCGGCACGACTGGTTGTCGGCCTTCAGCAACGAGATCGGTGTGGCGCTGACGGTGGAGACCCTGTTGGAGATGGAGGTGCCCGAGCGCGCCACCTGGGCCCGGACCCTGCTGGCCGAGCTCAACCGAGTGCTCAACCACCTCATGTTCCTGGGCTCCTATCCGCTCGAGCTCGGCGCAATCACCCCCATTTTCTACGCCTTTCGCGAGCGCGAAGAGCTACAGGCCGTCATGGAGGAGATCTCCGGGGGTCGGATGCACTACATGATCGCCCAGGTCGGCGGGCTGCGCGCCGACCTGCCGCCGAAGTGGCTGGACCACGTCGACAGCGCCATCGCTGCGGTGCGCTCACGACTCCCCGACCTGGAGTCGCTGCTGGTGGGCAACGAAATATTGCGGGTTCGCACGCTGGGTGTCGGGGTGCTCGACATCGAGACTGCGAAGGCTTACGGCGTGAGTTGCCCCATCGCGCGCGCCAGCGGGTTGGATATGGACCTGCGGCGGGACGAGCCCTACCTGGCGTATGCCGAGCTGTTCGCCCCCGGCGGGCCTGGGAAGGTGGTCACTCGCGAGGCTGGCGATGCGTTGGCGCGCTTGGAGGTGCTACTGGAGCAAGTACACGTCAGCCTGGATCTGGCCACCCGATGCGTGGAGGTGCTGCGTGATCTCCCCGATGGTCCGATCAACGTGAAACTGCCGAAAATTCTCAAGGTTCCAGCTGGGGAGCACTACTTTGCCTCCGAAAACCCGCTCGGGTTCAACGGTTATTACTTGGTTAGCCGAGGCGAGAAGGTGCCGTGGCGCCTGAAACTGAGGTCAGCATCGTTTAACAACGTTCAGGTGCTCTCCGAGTTGCTGCCCGGCACTGTCGTCGGGGACATGGTCGCCATCTTGGGTTCGACGTTTTTTGTGGTCGGCGACGTCGACAAATGACGTCCCGCGCTCAGGCCTAGCCGTAAGCCTCGTCCTCGGGCCTGCGGCCCAAGTCGTTATCGCGTTCGTCCTCGGGCAGGCGGCACATCCACTGAGCCACGAACCCTGCGACACTGACCAGGGCGGCGGCAAGCAGGCTGACCACTGCCCGGACGAACATGGCTCGGACCGACTCGACGTCGAGCGTGCTCAGATGCACCACCGCGTTGGCCGCGTAGACGCCCACCAACATCGCGCCTCCGAGGGCGCCCGCTTGGGCCGCGACCAGCGTGCCCCGCGCTTGCTGTGGGGTGGGCGTAAACGTGCTCGCCAGCATCGCCGGGGAGCTCCGGACGTATTGGCGCACCTTCCACGCCGCAAAGAGGACCAGCACGGCATACAGCGCCATCGGGACAAGACCGAACCACGGCAACATCGGGTATTCGCGCCCGGTAGAGCGCCACGCGAAGAGCGCCAACCACCCCAGCGCGAAGGCCAGCGCGGCGGCGATCACCGCCGCTGTGAAGGTGATGCCGTCAGTCTTCTTTTTCATCGGGTCGGGTCGATCTCAGTCACGGCTGAGCTACCGAGGCCGGCGAGCAGAACCGACACCTCGGTGACGACACCGTCAACGGTGAGCGCAGCAGCATCATCGATCGCCTGCCACGGCACGAGCACAAAGGCTCGTTGATACGCTCGAGGATGCGGCAGTTCGAGCACTTCGTCGCTCACCAGTTGCTCGCTGCCATCCCCCGGATCGCCGTACTGCACGAGGTCGAGGTCCAGGCTGCGCGGCCCCCAACGCACCGTGCGGGTCCGGCCCCACAGGTTCTCGAGCTGCTGCAGCTGAAGCAGCAACCGGTGCGGGCTCAAAGACGTGCTCGCCAGCACTACCGCGTTCACGTAGTCGTCTTGTTCGGGCCCACCCACGGGGGTCGTGCGATACAGCGGCGAGGCGCGCACACCCCATACCCCCGGTATGTCGTCAAGCTGGCCGATCGCACCGGTGACCGTTTCATCGGGCTGGCCGAGGTTGGCACCCACTGCGATGACGACCGGCACCTCGCGGTGACACTGCGTGCGGATCGACACGTCACCGAACGGCACGCCCACGGGGGCCTGCGGCTTGTGCAGCGTGATGGTCGCGCTCTGGATCAACTCATAGTTGGCCATCACCGTGTCCGCGATCTGCGCCATGACCGTCTCGATCAAGTTGCGGGGTTCGCCTTCGATGATGGCCACGATGTCGGCAGCGACCTCGGCGTAGTTCACCGTCTGCGTCACGTCGTCCGAGTGAGCGGCCGGTGTGGTGTCTACGTCCATGGAGACGTCCACGATGAAGTCTTGGCCTTCTTGGCGCTCCGAATCCAAGACCCCGTGATACCCGTAGGCCGTCACTCCGGCCAGGGTGATGACCTCAGCCACGTCGCACCATCTCAAGGACGCCGAGGGCGTGGGCGGCGAG
>JBBSVB010000290.1:0-3766 GCA_038233875.1 Actinomycetales bacterium
CCCCTCCGGCTCAAGGGTGTGGCTGAGGATGCAGACCTCGCCTTCGACCTGCAAGACCAGACCGCCGCAGTCCGCACCATCGGTGCGAAGCAGATCTACGACACCGTGTACCTCAAGGGTCCGGACGGTGGAGGGTTCCGCAAGGAGATCGGCTACCCGAACGCGCCGTACTATCTCCAGTGGGCGCTGAAGCAGGCGCTCGGCCAGGACCTCTACTTCTTCGACGACGATGTCTTGATCATGGACACCGAGACCCTGTCTACCATCCACCGTTGGAACACCCACCCCCGCGACTTCTTCCGGCTGGGTCAGTACGCATGGGGCGAGGGTGACGTGGTGCTCACCGAAGACTTCGACGAGATGGTCGATGCGATCAGGTCGGCGCGGCTCGTGGTCGGGCACAACATCCACACGTACGACCTCTCGTATCTGCTGGGCGACGACGCCCTCAGCATCCCCGCGTTCGACACCTTCACCCACGCTGGATCTGTCTGCCCTGCCCCGTACCGCTTCCTCAACCCGAGGGGCACATGGCAGTCGTCAGACTCCCCCGGCTCCGCGCTGGTCTTCTACGCGCTCGAGAGCATGTGCTTCACCTTCGGCATCCCCGGCAAGCACGGCGACCTGAAGGAGATGGCGAAGCGCCACGGCTGCGACATCGGTGAGATCCCGATGAACGACGAGTACCGAGCCTACGCCCGACAGGACGTGGTGGCAGGGCGAGAGTTGGCGCGGGCGATGTTCAGCGTGGCAGAGCCCACCGCGTACGAGTGGCGGGAGCAAGAGATCGCAGCGATCAACGCGCAGATCAGCCGCAACGGCTTCCGGGTCGATCGTGCAGTGGCGGAGGCCCGCGTCGAGCAACTCCGCATCCGGAAGGAACAGGTGCTCCTCGATCTGGTCATGGACTACGACTTCCCCACCACCGGGAAGCAGCCGTGGCGATCCAAGCCGGGGAAGCAGGCGCTCATCGAGATCCTCGGGCCGAGCCACAAGAACCTCCCGAAGACGAAGACCGGCGCGTACTCCCTGTCCGGTGAGGCCGTGCTGTCGGTGACCACGGGCACGGAGAACGAGTCGCTGGGGCAGGCGCTCGCTGAGTTGATGGGGCAGCGCTCACTCGCTCAACTCGCGCTGGACAACACGCAGGACGACGGCTTCGTCCACCCGGACATCTCCTCGTTGCAGCGGTCGCGCCGGTTCTCGGTGTCCCACCCCGGCCTGTCGGTGTGGACGGCACGCGGGCCGGGTGCTGTCGAGAAGTCGTACTTCGTGGCGGACGACGAGACACACGACGTGTACGAGATGGACTTCAGCGCAGCGGACGCCCGTGTCGTGGCGGCGTACAGCGGGGATCGGCAGTACCTGAAGGACATGACCGACGACGGGTTCGACGCGCACGCACAGATGGCTCAGTGGTGCTTCGGTCCCGCAGAGTTCGCCAAGAACCCGAAGGGGTTGAGGCAGCGGGCCAAGCCCGTCACGCACGCGATCCCCTACGGATCCGGCGGCAAGAAGATCTCACTGACCGTGGGCATCCCCCTCGAGGCAGGCCACGCGGTGATCAAGAAGTTCGGCAAGAAGTACCCCGCCGTCGTCAAGTGGATGAGCCGAGTGCGGGAGACCGGGAAGCAGGGCTTCCTCGTCAATGCGTGGGGCGGGATGCTCTACCTCGAGATGGGGCGGGAGTACACACAGTCCCCAGCCCTGCTCGGGCAGAACGGGACGCGGGAGTTGCTCTGCGACGGGCTCCTCAGGTGCCGCGATGCGGGTCTCCTCCCGTACCTCAAGATCACCGTGCATGACGCCATCGTGTTCTCCTTCCCGAAGGACCAGCCCCACCTTCGCAGGCAGGCCGAGAAGTGCTTCACGACGACGTTCAAGACAGTTCCGTTCCCACTGCTCAGCGGCAAGCCCGCTCGGGATTGGTATGAAGCAGGCCACTGAGAAGGAGAGATCATGACCTACGACGACCAAGCGATGGCGATCTACGAGAACATGGTGCAGGAGCGATTCCGCATCTGGGCGCGGCGGCAGAGCGGTGCGCCGCAGCCGTGGACAGAGGACCCCATCCTGACCAACCTGAAGATGACGAACATGTACCGGGTGCTGGACCCCGGCTCTCAGTTCGTGTTCCACCTGGACAACCGTGACGTGAACGACGTGATCGCCCGACTGGTCTTCTACCGGATCACGAACCTGCCCTCGACGTGGTACATGCTGCGAGCGGCCCTCGGTGACTTTCCCACAGCGATCGACTTCCTCGAGCGCGGGGAGGAGATCAACAGCCTCTTGGCTCAACACCGGGCAGCCGGGAACTCGATCTTCAGCGGCGCGTACATCATCGTCCCGGAGCCGGGGACCAAGAACGACAAGGCCGAGGGCGCGATCCGCCTGACCCAGCGGTTCATCCTGGAGAACTCTGCGGACTTCCTGATCGCCGACACGCAGGCAGAGCGGTTCGCCGTGCTGCGGTCCACACCGGGGCTCGGGAAGTTCCTCTCGATGCAGATCCTCACGGATTGGGGCTATCTCCAGAAGCGACAGCCGGAACCGAACTTCGTCGTCGCTGGTCCCGGTGCCACACGCGGGGCGGCGATCCTCAATCCAGACATCCCTGCCGAGGAGGTCATCCTGGAACTGACCGGAGGGTGGGCGCAGGACTCGGTCGTCCGGCTGGGGCGCAAACCCTTGACAGCGATGGACGTGCAGAACACGATGTGCGAGTGGTCGAAGTACGCCCGCGAGATGGCCGCGCCCCGCAAGAAGTCTCTCTACAAGGCCGCGCATCCGGGAGTCCAGCCTCGGCCGATCCTCCCGATGTGGTGGTAGATCCCATGATCCCAGATCCTTACGACAGAAGTTCAGCACCCACGAAGGCTGTGTAGAAGTGCCTTTTGTTGACTAACCCCCCTGTTATCAACCTAGCCCCACCTGCTAGGCTTAGGTGCAGGCAACAACCACGAGAAAGGCACCACATGAGCCTGAACTACGAAGCACCTACGGTGAGCCAAGCGCTCCCCGTCATCATGAAGGATCTGCTGGAGTACGGCGACGAGGTCGGCAGCAGGAACGGGCGGGTGAAGGAACTCTTGAACACCCAGATCGTAATCACCGACCCGGTGCGTCGCGAGGTGCTCAGCCTCAACCGCAAGGCCAACGTCTTCGCCCAGATCGCAGAGACAGTGTGGGTGATCTCCGGGCGCAACGACATCGAGTGGCTGAGCGCCTACCTGCCGCGAGCGGTGGACTACAGCGACGATGGTGAGACGTGGCGGGCAGGCTACGGTCCACGCATCCGGGCGTGGGAAGATCTTTCCGTACATGGTCACCGAACCCACGACCAACTCCGCTACGTCGTCGAGACGCTTCAGTCGGACCCGCTGTCCCGACAGGCTGTGATCGCGATCTGGGACCCCGCCGTGGACACCACCCCCGGCAAGGACAAGGCGTGCAACACGTTCCTCCAGTTCCAGAGCCGGGGTGGGGCGCTCTACCTCACCGTGAACGTCCGGTCCAACGATGCGATGTGGGGCTGGTCGGGGATCAACACCTTCGAGTGGAGCACGCTCCTCGAGATGGTCGCCTCGATCCTCGGCATCCGGGTGGGGGAGTTGGTGTTCAACATCGGCAGCCTCCATCTCTACGAGCCGCATTGGGACAAGGCTCGTCGTCTCGAGTACGAGGACGTCAAGCACCGGAACATTCGCTTCAACCCCGGCCGGAACATCACCACTCTCGAGGAGGTGGACGGGATGATGGACCG
>JBBSVB010000291.1:0-3750 GCA_038233875.1 Actinomycetales bacterium
CGTGGGGTAGGCCGACAGGATCAGCGCGATCTTGCGCTCACTGGGTGCGAGGTGGCGCAGTCGGGCGTGGCCCACCGCGATGCCGGCCACTCGGGCGCAGCGCTCGGGGTCGGCGGCGTAGACGGGCAGGCCGTCGGCGTCGATCTCCTTAAACGAGAACGCGACCGTGATGAGGCGACCGTCGAACTCGGGGACCGCGACCTGCGTGGCGACGTCGAGCGGGGACATACCCTCGGCGCTGCCCGCCCACTCGTCGCGGCTCCAGGTCAGGCACAGGCCCTGCAGGATCGGTATGTCGAGGGCCGCCAGCGCGCTGACGTCCCACGACTCGTCGTCTTCGCCTGCGGAGGCGCCGCCGGGGCGGGTGCCACCCGCCGCGAGAACGGTGGTGACGAGCGCGTCGAGGGTGCCAAGTTCGGTCAACAGCGCGGCGGCCGCCCCACGCAACGACTGTGCGTAGATCGGCACGCCGATGCCGCCTTCGGCATCGATCGCATCGCACAGGGCGTGCACGTAGGCCGTGTTTTGGGCGGCATACTGCGCGCGGTAAAACAGGACGCCGACGCGCGGCCGGGTCGCAGTTTCCCCAGCCGTGTCGAGAGCCGGACGGTCCAGCACACCCCAGGTCGGCAGGATTGATGGCGCTTCGAACCCTTCGCCGGTCAGCAGCAGCGTGTCGCAGAGGAAGCCGTGGCCCTCGTTCAGGTTTTCCGCGCCACCCTCGGCGAAGTAAGGGTGGGCCGCCGACACGACGCCCGCGGGCACCGTCGACAACTCCATCAGTGAAGCGTTAGGCGTCTGCTCGCCACCAAGCACGATCATCGGGGTGTCCGTCTTGACGATCCGCCGGAAGCCGCTGCACATGTCCTGCGGGCCACCGAGGATGCGGGCCACGATCAGGTCAGCACCCTCGATCGCTGCGGCCATCTCGGTGTGACCAGGGCGCGAAGGATTGGCGAAGGTGAAATCGGCACCACTGGCGCGTGCGCTCAGCAGGTCGGTGTCGGAGGTGGACAGCACAGCGATGCGCGGCACAGGACATCCTCGAAAGCGTGGCGGAAAGAAGGTGGGGATAAGAAGGGGTCGGGACTGCAGGGAAAGCGTATGCTCCCATCCCGTGACAGTCGCACGCCCCGCGGTGGACCGCTGCCCGGGATTGAGTCGCCCGTTCATCGCTGACGATGGGGCCTTGGTTCGGCTCCGCGTGCCCGGCGGTCGGATAGCCCCGTCCGTGCTCCGGGACCTCGTTCAGATAGCCGTCACCTACGGTGCTCCGTGTCTGCAACTGACATCTCGGGGCAACCTGCAACTTCGCGCTCTGCCAGACCCCATCCCCGAAGAATTGGCTCGGAACATCGAGGCCACGGGGCTGATCCCGAGCGGCAGTCACGAGCTGGTTCGCAACATTCTCGCCGCACCCTTGGCGCACCACGTTGACGCTCTGGTTGCTGGTTTCGATGCCGGGCTCTGCGCCGACGCCGAGTTGGCGAGCCTGCCGGGGCGGTTCATGGTGGCGTTCAGTGACGAGTCGGGCTCCGTGCTCGGGGAGCACTGGGATTTGGCCTATCAACAGATCTCGCCGACGTCGGGCCGGCTGTTGGCCGCCCAGCCCGGAAGCGTCGTGGTCGGAGCCGAGGTGGCCCCGTCCGACGCTGTTGCCGAGATGCTGCGACGGGCTCGCCTGTTCGTGACCGACCGAGCCAGCAGCGGCGTGTGGAACGTGCGCGATCTGCATACCGATGCGTCGGTCTTTGACGGCTTTTGCCCAGTGACTCTCGACCCGCCACCGGCCTTGGCAGCCGGGCCCCACCACGACGATCTCGTATGCGGTGTCCCGCTCGGCATGCTCGATGCGGCAATGGTTGACGCGCTTGCGCAGGCCAGCGACACGGTGGTGCTCACCCCGTGGCGCAGTGTTGTCGTCCCAGGTGTCGGCCACGATCCCGAGGTTGCCAAGGCCTTCACGGCCAGCGGTCTGACCACAGAAGCAGGCTCTGCATGGGACATGCTGTCCGCCTGCGTCGGCGCACCCAGTTGCCGCCGCACCCACGTCCAAACGATGGCCCTGGCCCGTGAAGCCGTCGTCGAACTGCCACTCACCGCTCGGCGCGTCCACGTCAGCGGTTGCGATAGGCGCTGCGGCGCCCCGGCTCAGGAGCACATTGACGTGATCGCCCCCACCTCTGCCCTCGGTATCGTTAGCGCGGCCGCCCCGCCTGTCGCCAAGATGCCCACGCCGCGATACGACTATGTGCGCGACGGCCAGGAGATTTACCGCCGCTCCTTCGGCATGATCCGCAATGAAGCCACCCTTGCTGGCCTCGATGGCGATCTCGCCACGGTGGCCACCCGCATCATCCACGCTTCCGGCGACACCGCTTTAGTGCACGACATTAAGGCGCACCCCGACGTCATCGAGGCTGCCCGCGATGCCCTGCGCGCCGGGAACACCATCCTGACCGACTCCAACATGCTGGCCTCAGGCATCACCTGGCGTCGGTTGCCAGCGGGCAACGAAGTCGTCTGCCTGCTGCGCGACCCCCAGGTCCCGCCGCTGGCCAAAGAATGGCAGACCACCCGAGCGGCCGCTGCCGTGTCGCTGTGGGAGCCCTACCTCGAGGGTGCCGTGGTGGCCATCGGCAACGCCCCTACGGCCCTCTTTCACCTGCTGGAGATGCTGCACGACGGGGCCCCGCGACCGGCGGCAATCATCGGCATGCCGGTCGGCTTCATTGGGTCGGCCGAGTCCAAGGTGGCGCTGGCGGTGCACGAGTTGGCCGACGGGTTCAGCGTGCCGTGGATGGTGCTGCACGGGCGGCGCGGCGGCTCGGCGGTCGCAGCCTCGGCGGTCAATGCGATCGCCACCCCGGACGAGCTCGCGTGAGCGGTCAGTCAACCACGGCACAGCCCGGCCACTTGTATGGCGTTGGTGTCGGACCCGGCGACCCGCAACTCATCACGTTGCTCGGTGCGTCGCTGATCGGCTCCGCGGACGTCATCGTCTTCCACGCGGGCACCGGCAAGCAGTCCATCGCCCAGCGGATCGCGGCCGACCTGATCCCCGATAGCGCGGTGATCGAGGAGTTGCGATACCCCGTCACCATCAAGGGCAGCGAGCACCCGGGCGGGTACTACGCGGCCCTAGAGACGTTCTACGACGAGTGTGTCGACCGCCTTGGGGCTCACCTCGCCGCTGGCCGATCGGTTGTGGTGCTGGCCGTCGGGGATCCGCTGTTCTACGGGTCGTTTATGTACGTCCACGACACGCTCAGCCAGACCTACCCGAGCCGCATCGTGCCCGGTGTGACCTCCATCAGTGCCGCCAGCGCGGCCATGGGCACGGGGCTGTGCCGACACGAAGACACGTTGACCGTGCTGCCTGGAACGCTGCCGGTGCCGGAGTTGGCGCGCCGGTTGGCCGACACCGATGCCGCCGTGATTATGAAGCTTGGCAAGACGTTCGCGGGTGTGCGCGAGGCGATTCGCCAAGCGGGGCTGACCGACCGCGCTTGGTATGTCGAGCGGGCCTCTGACGCAGCCGAGAAGGCCATGCCGCTAGCTGAGGTCACCGCCGATGCGGTGCCGTATATGTCGATCATTCTGATCCCTGGTTTGGACCGCCGCGACGACCGGGCAGGTAGGGCATCGGCCGCCGTATTCTCTGCCCCCGATACTGGGGCAAGCGATGGCGCGGCCCTATCCGCTGGCGAGACGGCTGCCCCAACATCGGGGGCAGAGAATAGCCTCCTC
>JBBSVB010000292.1:0-3740 GCA_038233875.1 Actinomycetales bacterium
ACGCGCAATCGTGGTCCCACGTCGAAGCCGGGGTGTCTCAGCGCGTCGCCGCCCTAGAGCGCCTCCTCGACGACGTCTATGGCGAAGGCGAAGTGTTTGCCGACGGCATCGTGCCTAAGCACGTCGTGACCTCCTCCAGCCACTTCCACCGCGCAGCCTCCGGCATCACCCCGCTCAACGGCGTGCGCATTCACGTGTCGGGCATTGACCTCATCCGCGATGGTGCGGGCGACTTCAGGGTGCTCGAAGATAACGTCCGCATCCCCTCCGGTGTCTCCTACGTGCTGACCAATCGTCGCGCGATGAGCCAGACCCTGCCCGAGGTCGTCGGCACCCACCGCCTTCGCCCCGTGGCGGCATACCCGCAGAAGTTGTTGGCCGCACTGAAGGCCGCTGGACCCAGCGGTGTGGCTGATCCGACGGTGGTCGTGCTGACTCCCGGTCCCTACAACTCTGCCTACTTCGAGCACTCGTTGCTGGCCAGGCTGATGGGGTGTCGCCTCGTCGAAGGTCGCGACCTCGTGGCCCAGGCCGGTCGAGTGATGATCCGCACCACCCACGGACTGCACCCGGTGCACGTGATCTATCGCCGCGTCGACGACGACTTCATCGACCCGATGCACTTCCGCGCCGACTCCACGCTGGGCTGCCCCGGGCTGCTCAACGCCGCCCGCTCGGGCAACGTGACGATCGCCAATGCCGTCGGCAACGGCGTGGTCGACGACAAGCTGATCTACACCTACATGCCCGACATCATTCGGTACTTCCTGAACGAGGAGCCGATCCTGCCCAACGTCGACACCTGGCGTCTAGAGGACCCCGTGCACCGCGAGGAAGTCCTGGACCGCCTCGATGAGCTCGTGGTCAAGCCGGTTGATGGTGCTGGCGGTAAGGGCATCGTGATCGGACCATCGGCCACCACCGCCGAGTTGGAGACCCTGCGTAAGACGGTGCTGACCGATCCGCGCGGCTGGATCGCCCAACCCGTGGTGCAGCTCTCGACGGTGCCGACGATGATCGGCGACAAGATGCGGCCCCGCCACGTTGACCTGAGGCCCTTCGCGATCAACGACGGCAACAAGGTATGGGTGCTGCCCGGTGGCCTGACGCGGGTCGCCTTGGGTGAAGGTGAATTGATCGTCAACTCCAGCCGCGGTGGCGGGTCCAAGGACACCTGGGTCCTGGCCGGAGACGGACAACGCCAACGCCTCGCCCCCAAGCCTCGCCACATCGAGCAGGTCTCGGAGCCTCAGGTGCGACTGCAGGAGTCGATCGCCGGCAGCAGCCAAAGCGAGCAGGAACAGCAACAACAGCAACAAGTTCAACCCGTGCAGCCGAGCCAGGAGGAGCCGAGGTGCTGAGCCGGATCGCCGAATCCCTGTTTTGGATCGGCCGTTACCTCGAACGTGCCGAAGACACCTCGCGCCTCCTCGACGTGCACGTGCAGTTGCTGCTCGAAGACCCCGTCGTCGACGAAGAGACGGCCTCGCGGGCGCTGCTTGCGGTCATGGGTGTCGACGGCGTAGACCAGTCGGACCAGGCCTCGGTGATGCGCCTGCTCGCGTGGGACCCCGACTCCCCCGCCTCGATGGTTTCCACCTTCTGGGGGGCCCGAGAGAGCGCCCGCCGCTCGCGCGAAGTTGTGTCCACCGAGATGTGGGAGGCCATCAACACCACCTGGAACATCTTCCAGCGCGGGCACCTGCAGCGGGCTCGCCCGGCGCAGGCCTGCCAAACGGTGCGTGAGCGCTGCGCCGTCATCTCCGGCATCGCCGACTCGACGATGAGCCACGACCAAGGCTGGCAGTTCCTGGTGTTGGGTCGCAGCTTGGAGCGGATCGATATGACCGCGCGGATGATCGAGGCGGCGGCATACAACGCAGACTCACCGCAGGCCTGGCTCACGACCTTGCGGGCCTGCGGTGCCCACCACGCTTTCGTGCGGACCTACCGTGGCGCCGACTCAGATCGCCAAGCGGCCGAGTTCCTGCTGCTGGATCGACTGTTCCCCCGGTCCCTGCTGTTTTCGTTGAACCGTGCCGAATCTGCCCTGGTGAACCTCGATGTCGGCGAGCGCCGCGCCGGGTTCACCGGGGATGCCATGCGGCTGATCGGTCGCGCTCGAGCCGAATTGGAGTACCAGCCGTTGTCCGAAATCCTCAGCGACCTGCCCGGGCGGATGATCGCCTTGCAGCGCACGTGCAGCGAAGCCAACGACGCGGTGGCTCAGCGATACTTCGACGGCGCCAACTCGGTGACCTGGCACTCGGGGGTGAGGTGAGCTCATGATGCTTCGAATCGTGCACAAGACCGGCTACGAATACGCCGGAGCCGCCAGCGCCTCATACAACGAGGCCCGCATGACACCCCGTTCGACGCTGCACCAGCAGGTGCTGCACACCCGCATGGACATCAGCCCGTCGGCGTGGACGCACACCTACAACGACTACTGGGGCACGACGGTCACCGCCTTCGAGGTGCACGACCGCCACGAGTCGTTGACCGTTACCTCTTCGGCCACCATCGACGTGCAACGCCCCGACATCGAGGGCGAGGGTTGGTCGTGGGAGCAGATGCGCAGCCCCGAGGTCGCCGCCGACCACAGCGAATATTTGCAGATCGGCGACCAGGTGCGCCCCCCCGAGGATCTGCTGGCTCGTGTGCGAGAGATCTCTGCGGCCAGCGCCACCCCCGCCGACTGCGCCAACGCCGTCTTCGACCTCATCCACACCGAGGTCAACTACGTCTCTGGCTCCACCGGCGTCCGCACGGCCGCAGCTCAGGCCTGGGAGGGCCGTCAGGGTGTATGTCAGGACATGTCCAACCTGACCATCGGTTGTTTGCGTGCTGTCGGCATCCCCACCTGCTACGTCTCGGGTTATTTGATGCCCCCCAAGGAACCGGAGATCGGCACCACCTACCGCGGTGAATCGCACGCGTGGATCCGCTATTGGGACGGCCTGTGGGTGGGCTTTGACCCGACGAACGCCATCTCCCCCGGCAATCGGCACGTGGAGGTGGCTCAGGGTCGGCAGTACGGCGACGTGCCGCCGCTGCGCGGGATCTTCACCGGCTCGGGCACGTCCCAGATGTTCGTCGAGGTCGAGCTCACCCGGATGGCCTAACCGATCTGGATCAGCCCTTGGTGGTCGTCCTGCGGGAGGGGGCCATCGGTGGTGGCGGTGACGTTGAGCCTCCCGAAGTTCGTGATGCCGCTGTGGGTGGTCATAAAGGCCGTCTCGGCGGCGTCCGTGCCGGTGGCGATGCGCACCAGTGATTGGCGGGGAGCCAGTCGGGTGGGGTCGACCACGTGCCACGCACCGGCGACGTAGGCCTCGACCACGGCGTGAAAGTCCATCGGGTGTAGTCCCGGCGCGAACGCGCTGACCAACCTGGCTGGGACGCCCCGAGCCCGCAGCAATGCGATCGTCAGGTGCGCGAAGTCGCGGCAGACACCGGCCCGTGCCAGGTAAGTGTCACTGGCTCCGTCCGTCACCCGCGAGGAACCGATGACGTATGCCGTGTGGTCGGCCACGTAGTTCGTCACCGCATGCAGCAAGGCGACATCGTCTGCTTCTGAGCCCGCGTCGCCATCGCCATCAGCGTCCTGTGACCCCACGTCGGCGAACAAGGCTCGAGCGGTGCTCTCTAACCGGTCAACATCGGCATACCTGCTGGGGCGCAGGTAGCTGATCCGCTCGCCGGGGGTGAGCTCACTGGCCGCGCCCCCGGATGCGAGC